>CABSYS010000334.1:0-2009 GCA_902482045.1 uncultured Collinsella sp. | reverse complement strand
CGTGATCCGAAGGGGACGGAGGAAAACGGATCACAAACAGCGGCGGCGCGTCTGGCCGAACGAGTCCCCATACCCTCGTTCGGTCAGACGCGCCGCCGCGTTTTGTTTTTGTGCCGTATAATGACCACTACCTATGACGCGATACAAAAGAAAGGTGTTTGCCCATGCAGGCACAGAAGGCGGAGGGAACCCGCGACCTTATCGGCGCCGAGATGCGCGCCTGGCAGAAGATGCAGCAGATTGCGGCCGGCGTGTTCGAGCCGTTTGGCTTTAAGCCCATCGAGACGCCCGCGATCGAGCAGGTGGACGTGTTTGTCCACGGCATCGGCCAGTCGACCGACGTCGTGCGCAAGGAGATGTTCCGCGTGTTCAGCGGCGCCAACCTGGAGCGCGTCTTTACCGAGGGTACCGATACCAAGCTCAAGCCCAAGCAGCGCTTGGCGCTTCGCCCCGAGGGCACGGCCGGCGTGGTGCGCGCCGTCGTGGAGAACAACCTGGTGCCCCAGGGCTCCACGCCGTTTAAGGCCTATTACGCCGAGGCCATGTTCCGTGGCGAGCGTCCCCAGAAGGGTCGCCTGCGCCAGTTCCACCAGGTGGGCATCGAGTGGCTCGGCGCTCCCGATCCGGCGGCAGACGCCGAGTGCATCATCATGCTCATGGAGTTCTACAAGCGCCTGGGCTTCGATCTTTCCAAGCTTCGTCTGCTCATCAACTCGATGGGTGACGCCCAGTGCCGTCCGGCTTACCGCGAGCAGGTTAAGCAGTTTATCCTCGATCACGCAGACGAGATGTGCGACGAGTGCCGCGAGCGCGCCGAGCTTAACCCGCTGCGCGCCTTCGACTGCAAGAACGACCACTGCCGCGAGATCATGGCCGAGGCTCCGCTGATGGGTGACAACCTGTGCGACGAGTGCCGCGAGCACTACGAGCAGGTCAAGCGCTATTTGGATGCGGCGGGTATCGAGTATGTCGAGGATCCCACCCTGGTGCGCGGCCTGGACTACTACACCCGTACCGTCTTTGAGGTCGAGGCCCCTGGCGCCGGCGTCGGCTCCATCGGCGGCGGCGGCCGCTATGACGGCCTGGTCGAGCTCGAGGGTGGCAAGCCCACGGCGGGCGTCGGCTTTGCCGTTGGTTTTGAGCGCGCCCTGCTGGCCCTGCAGGCCTTTGGCAGCGACCTGGGTGCCGAGGAGGCCCCGTGTGTCTACGTCGCCAACGCCGGCAAGGAGTTGCGCCAGAACGTCTTTACCATTACGCAGGAGCTTCGCGCCGCAGGCATCGTGACCGAGGCGGACTATCAGGGTCGTTCGCTCAAGGCCCAGTTTAAGCAGGCCGACAAGGTGGGCGCCAAGCTCATCCTGGTCCTGGGTGGCGACGAGCTTGCCGCCGGCAAGGTCAAGGTGCGCGACATGCAGAGTCACGACGAGGTTCTCGTCGATTTGGCCAACGTTGTCGAGGCGGTTCGCGAGCGCCTGTAGCGTATCTTTTTGAGCTGCGGGTCTGCTAACCTGCCCTGCTCATGGAGAGTAATTGTTACGGGGGTGTTTCGCTTTTATGCGGAATGCCCCCGTTTGTGTATGCCGTCCACCGAGAAATACGACCATTTAGAGCAAAAACCCTTGCAATGCAGAAAATACTTTTGTGTGGTAAAGCGCAATCAGCGTCGAAAGTTTTTGCCGAGTGCCTATAATGAATACCGCATGTTACGTGCATAGAAGGAGGAATGGGAGGAAACGTGGCTGAGAACCTAAGCAACCAGTCTGTACCCGAAGCCGCGGCGCGCGTCGCTGCCGTGGTCAACCGCCTCGTTAACCGAATCGGCTCGAATGCCGAGTCCAGGGAGCGTCTCGCCGAGATCGAGATCCCCGAGGAGCTGCGCGACAATCTGGCGCTGTTCCTGCGCCTGGAGCGTCGTGTGCTTAGCGAGTATGATCCTGAGATCGCGGACCTGTTCGACAACTGTCTCTTATACACATCTCCGAGCCCACGAGACATGCGCAGATCTCGTA
>CABSYS010000333.1:0-2010 GCA_902482045.1 uncultured Collinsella sp. | reverse complement strand
CTCTTGAACCGAGCGCAGGTCCGCACCGCCCTCGAGCAAGTCGGTCGCAAAGGTATGGCGCATCGCATGCGGGGCGATGTCAGCCGGAATGCCGGCGAGCGTCGCCAGCGTATGGAACCGCCGCCGGAGCATCGCGGCGCTCATGCGATTGCCGCGCGCCGATATAAGCAGCGGATGCGGCCCGGTAGCGAGGTCGCGGCGCTTTGCGCGAGCGAGCAACTCCGGCCTCCCCTCTTCAATATAGAGACGCGTCACATCGAGCGCACGACGATACAGAGGAACGATGCGCTCCTTGCTTCCCTTGCCCCACAGGCGCAGCGTGCGCTCGGACCATGAGATGGATTCCACATTGAGCGCCGCAAGCTCTGAGATGCGGGCACCCGAGGCATAGAGCAACTCAAGCATCGCCGCATCGCGCAGTCCCGCGGGCGTCGAGGTATCAGGCGTCTTGAGCAGCGCCTCGACCTGCTGAGTCGTAAGGACGCCGGGCAGGTCGCGCGGCAGCTTGGGCGACGCGATCGCCGAGACCGCATCACCCTCGACAATCCCCTCGGCAGCCATCCAACGGTAGAGCGACCGAATAGCCGACAAATGTGCCGCAAGGGTGCGAGGCGCCACCTGCTCGCGCGAAAGCTCGGCCAAATACGTGCGGACGGTACGCACGTCGGCCGCACGCGCATCGACACCCGTACGCTCGCACCAGGCAGCAAAGCGCTCCAACCGCGATCCATAAGCGGTCACCGTATTGGGAGAGAGCCCCTCGACACGTGCGATGTAGGCGATAAACGAGTCGACGGTATCGTACAAGTCAAAGGCTATGACCGGTCGCCTCCAAACAAGTCGGAACGCGTGGCCAAGTAGGCATCGAGGGCCTCGAGGGCGCGATCCGCATAAGCCTGATAGCGGTCGCGCTTACTGCGGCGCCTGCCGTCCTCGAGCGGCGGCACCAGGCCAAAATTGACATGCATGGGCTGGTAGCCAACGGTTGCCGGATCGGTCGCATAGCCCACGAGCGCGCCCAGGGCGCCCACACGAGGAAGCTCCACAGAAGCCGCACCGATAGCCTCGGCATAGGTGTTAAGCGCGGCAAGCAGACCGGTCGCCACCGCTTCCATGTACCCCTCGGTGCCGGTGATCTGACCGGCGAGGCGCACACCCGTGCCAGGCACGGCAAAGGTGCCGTCAAGAACGTGTGGCGCATCGACAAAGGTATTGCGGTGCATGACGCCATAACGGAAGAACTCGGCATTCTCCAGACCGGGAACCATGTGGAAGACACGCTTCTGCTCGCCAAAAGTCAGATTTGTCTGGAAGCCCACCAGGTTATAGGCGGTCTTTTCCTTGTTCTCGGCGCGCAGCTGAATCGCCGCCCAGGGACGACGTCCGGTTCGCGGGTCGGTGAGGCCGACTGGCTTCATGGCGCCAAATCGGATAGCATCCTTGCCAGTGCGGGCGACTTCCTCGGCAGGCTGACAGGCCTGGAAGAGATCGCCGCCCTCAAAGTCCTTGAGCACCACGCGGTCGGCGGTTGTGAGTGCCTCGATAAAGGCCTCGTACTCCTCCTTGTTGAGCGGAGCGTTGAGATAGTCGCCGCTCCCCTGCTCCTCATAGCGCGACTGCGAGAACAGCACGTCCATATCGAGCGTGGAGGCATCGACGATTGGCGCGGCAGCGTCAAAGAACGCCAAGGCGTCGCCACCGACGAGCTTCATGACCTCTTCGCTCAATGCCGGAGAACACAGCGGGCCCGCGGCAATGACCACGTGGCCCTCGGGAATCTGCGTGACCTCGCCGTGCACAACCTCGATATTGGGTCGGGAGGCAACCTCGGCCTCAACAAGCCCGGAAAACTTGACGCGGTCGACCGCCAGGGCACCGCCAGCGGGAACGGCCGCACGATGGGCGCAATCGAGCAGAACCGAACCCATGCGCTCGAGCTCGGCCTTTAACAAGCCCGCAGCAGAGTCCGGACTGTCTCTTATACACATCTGACGCTGCCGACGACTTAAT
>CABSYS010000332.1:0-2010 GCA_902482045.1 uncultured Collinsella sp. | reverse complement strand
TTTTAGGTTCTAAAAATTCTGCGTTTCATCGATAATCAAGCGTATAAAACGTTGCATTTCATTTGATGACACTGAGGGGAGAGCCTATGCTGCGCAGGAAAATAGCGGCAGAGCTGGAGCGTTGGCTGAAGTCTTCCGAGCAAAAGGCCTTGTTCATTACGGGTTCTCGCCAGATTGGCAAAAGCTATTCGATTCGCGCATTTGGCAAAGCCAACCATGCAACCTACATCGAGCTTAACCTCATGGAAAACCGCCAGGCAAAAGATGCTCTTCTCGAGGCGCGGAATGCCGATGATTTCATCAGCAGGGTGACGCTTCTTTCGGGAAAGTCGATTGCGCCAGGCAAAACGCTCGTGTTTATCGATGAGGTCCAAGAGGCCCCCGACATCATGACGATGGCAAAGTTCCTTGTTGAGGACGGGAGGTGCCGTTGGGCGTTTTCGGGGTCAATGCTCGGGACTCAGTTCAAGGGCGTCAGGTCCTATCCCGTGGGGTATGTTCACGAGCTTAGGATGTTCCCGCTCGATTTTGAGGAGTTTTGCTGGGCAATCGGGGTGAGCGAGGGGGCTCGCCAAACGATACGTGACGCGTGTATCAGCGAGAGGCCCGTTCCTGATTACATTCATGACGCGATGATGGCAAACTTCAGGACCTATACCGTTGTCGGCGGAATGCCGGAGGTCGTGCAGCGTTTCCTTGACACGCAGGGCGACCTTGCCTCTGTTCGTCAGCTACAGTCAGAGCTCAACGAACAGTACCGGCGGGATATCTCCAAGTATGCAAGCGGGCGAGCCCTTCAGGTGCAGAGCATCTACGATCAGCTCCCTATTATGCTCGAGGGCGAAAACAAGCGCTTCGTGCTCAATTCCATTGACCCCAAGGCTCACTACGAGAAGTATCAGCGAGATTTTGTATGGCTTGTCGATGCCGGCGTTGCTCTCAAAGCCGATATCGTAACCGAGCCAAAATCGCCCCTGCTCAAGACGGCACGACCATCGCAGTTCAAGCTATATCAATCGGATACGGGCATGTTGATGGCGCGCTACCCCGTTGGAGTCGCCCAAGCGGCGTATCTTGATAGCAAGGAGCCCAATCTGGGCGGCATTTACGAAAACGTGGTGGCCCAGCAGCTGGCTGCCCAAAATCGCCAGCTTTACTACTATCAGACAAAAAAGCGCGGTGAAGTGGACTTTGTGGTCGATGGGCCGGATGGGACGGCTGTTCCGATCGAGGTTAAATCGGGCTCCTATTACCACGCGCACGCTGTGCTCGGTCATGTGCTTGATACGGCTGAATATGGCGTAAGGCTCGGGATTGTTTTCTCGAGAGGCAACGTTGAGCGCAACGGAGCGGTTCTCTATTTGCCGCTATATGCGACCTGGGCCCTTTCGGATGTTTTGGGCGACTCCTGCGCCGAGGGGATAAAGCTGGAGGTCAAGCCGGTCTAGGGCCAGTCCCGGATGTGACAAAGGGGCAGTCCCTTTGTCACATTCATGAGCGTGGATTTTCTTCCGTATAGAGCGCACTTGAACGCTCAAAGTGGGAGATTATCCACGCTCGTTTCGCGCCGAAGGCGTGGCCCGCGGCCTCGCTTGCCTACAGCTGCTCGAGCATGGACGTGCAGCCGGCGAGTACGTCGCGGTACGTGGCATCGAAATTGCCGGTGTACCAGGGATCGGCCACGTCGCCGGGGCGCTCGGTCCAATCGAGCAAGCGCGTAATCTTGCCGTCGGGGTCGTCGCCAAAGATGCGACGCAGGCCACGCGCGTTCTCGGCATCCATATAGACAATGCGATCCCAGTCGCCATACTCCGCGCGACGCACCTGGCGGGCACGGTGCGCAACGACGGGAATCCCGACCTCGCGCAGCTTGGCAACGGTACCGTGGTGTGGCGGGTTGCCGATCTCCTCGGTCGAGGTCGCAGCGGAGTCAATGACAAACTCGCCCGCGCGCCCGGCGCGCCGCACCAGCTCGGTAAACACCGACTCAGCCATCGTCGAGCGACAGAT
>CABSYS010000331.1:0-2034 GCA_902482045.1 uncultured Collinsella sp. | reverse complement strand
CAGATGTGTATAAGAGACAGGGATACCGCCTACCTCAACCGCGAGCTGGGCGTTGGCTTCTCGGGTGGCGAGAAGAAGAAGGTCGAGATGCTCCAGCTCCTGCTGCTGCAGCCCAAGCTCGCCATCCTGGACGAAACCGACTCCGGCCTGGACGTCGACGCGCTTTCCACCGTCAGCCACGGCATGGACGCCTACCGCAAGAGCTGCGACGGCTCCATGCTCATCATCACGCACAACACGCGCATCCTGGAGCACCTGGATGTCGACCGCGTCCACGTTATGGTCAAGGGCCATATCGTGCGCGAGGACGACGCCTCGCTCATCCCCTGGATCGATAAGAACGGTTTTGAGACCTTCGAGCGCGAGGCCGCCGAGCAGCGCGCCCAGGCCGAGACCGCCGCTGCCGAGCAGCAGGCGTAAAGGGGCGACGCAATGACCAAGAACCGCACCGAGGTCGCGGACATCGACCGCAGCCTCTACGACTTCACCTATGGCGAGGAGGGTTTCGAGCGACTCGACGCCGGCATCACGCCCGACATCGTGCGCGAGATCAGCGCAAAGAAGGACGAGCCGCAGTGGATGCTCGACCTGCGCCTCAAGTCCCTCGAGATCTTCAATCGTTTCCCGGATCCGACGTGGGGCCCATCCATCGAGGGCCTGGACATGGACAACATCGTCACCTACGTCAAGCCCAACACCGACCAAAAGCACGACTGGGAGTCGGTGCCCGACGACATCAAGAACACCTTTGAGCGCCTGGGTATCCCCGAGGCCGAGCGCAGCTACCTAGCGGGTGTCGGCGCGCAGTACGACTCCGAGCTGGTCTACCACAACATGCAGGACACGGCGTCCAAGATGGGCATCGTCTACTCCGGTATTGAGGAAGCCCTGCATGACCCGCAGTGGGAGCCGCTCATCCACGAGAAGTTTATGACGCTCATCCCGCCCACTGACCACAAGTTTGCGGCCCTGCACGGCGCCGTGTGGTCGGGCGGCTCGTTTGTCTACGTGCCCAAGGGCACCAAGCTCGACTTCCCGCTGCAGAGCTACTTCCGCCTCAACGCCAAGGGCGCCGGCCAGTTTGAGCACACGCTCATCATCGTCGAGGACGATGCCGACCTGCACTTCATTGAGGGTTGCTCCGCGCCCAAGTACAACGTGGCCAACCTCCACGCCGGCGCTGTCGAGCTCTTTGTGGGCAAGCGCGCGCATCTGCGCTACTCGACCATCGAGAACTGGTCCAAGAACATGTATAACCTCAACACCAAGCGTGCGCGCGTGGACGAGGACGGCGACATCGAGTGGATCAGCGGCTCCTTCGGCAGCCACGTGGGCTACCTCTACCCCATGAGCGTGCTCAACGGCCGCCGCGCCCGCTCGAGCTTTACCGGCATTACCTTTGCCGGCGCCGGCCAAAACCTCGATACCGGCTGCAAGGTCGTGCTCAACGCGCCCGAGACCTCGGCGACCGTCGAGACCAAGGGCATCTCCAAGAGCGGAGGCATCCAGACCTTCCGCAGCTCCATCGTGGCCACGCCCAAGGCCGAGGGCTCCAAGGCAACCGTGAGCTGCCAGTCGCTCATGCTCGACGACCAGAGCCGCTCCGATACCATCCCCGCCATGGACATCCGCGCCAAGAACGTCGACATCGGCCACGAGGCCACCATCGGCCGCATCGGCGACGATAAGGTGTTCTACCTGATGAGCCGCGGTATCTCGGAGGAAGAGGCCCGCACCATGATCGTCAACGGCTTTGCCAACCCGGTCTCCAAGGAGCTGCCGCTTGAGTACGCCGTCGAGATGAACAACCTGATCAAGCTCGAGATGGAAGGAGCGATCGGATAATGAATCAGACCACGAACACGCCGAACGCATTTACGTCATCCGAGCTTCTGCAGTGCGACGTATCGGGAGCGACGAGCCCGACGACGCGTACTAAAGGTACGCGAGGAGGGTCGGAGCCCCGAGACGGCGTGCTGCAGGAGATCGGGGGCGTCAATGCGATGCCGGCCGCCACATGGGGTTGGCTCAAGA
>CABSYS010000330.1:0-2040 GCA_902482045.1 uncultured Collinsella sp. | reverse complement strand
GCTGCACCTCGACGAGCGGCAGATTGCATTTTCGCGCCTGCTCGCGCGCCCACTGGCCCGATAGATAGCTGGGATGTACATCGCAGGCCAAGGCGGCGGGCGCCAAGTCAAAGAGATCTTCCAAGCGCGTGCGCGCGGCGTTCCAGGCATCGAAGGTCCCGCCGTTTTCAACATCGCCGATATGCTGCGACACAAAACAGGTCGCCTCGCCGTTCGTCCCTTCACGCGTGAGCGCAATCGTGGCCTTTTGTTGTGGCCCGCAGGCGAGCACGCAGGACGGAGCGCCGTCGAGCGCCGGCAACGGCAGCGGCTGGGGTGCATATCCGCGAGCGCGGCGAACGGGCATAATGGCGCCGTCGACCACGCGCACTACAGAGTCGTCGTAGCGCGAGAGAATCGAGCGATCGTTGCCGAGCAACGCGTCGGCGATGCCGGCGGCAACGAGGTGTTCCCAGGCAAGGTCGTCGTCGGTCTCGATGGGTTCTTCGCTTAGGTTTCCGCTGGTCATGACGAGCGCGTGCATGCCGCAGGCTTCTGCCGCGGCAAGCAACAGATGTTGAAGCGGCGTATAGGGGAGCATGACGCCGAGCTCAGGAAGGTCGCGCGCGACGGACGGCGCGAGCGCGAGGGCGTCGGGGGAGCCGCCGCTCTCGCAAGCAGCACGTCGGCGCAGCAGCACAATGGGGCGGATACTGCCGGCGAGAAGCTCGCGCTCAGCGTCGTCGATATGGCACAGGCGCCCGGCATCAGCAAGACTGCGCACCATGACGGCAAGCGGCTTGTTGCTGCGACGCTTGCGACGGCGCAGCTCGGCCACCGCCTGCTCGTTGGCAGCGTCACAGGATAGATGGAATCCGCCCAGGCCCTTGATGGCGACGATGCCGCCGCTGGCCAGCAGCTCAACGCAGCGCTCGATGATAGCGTCGCTGGCCTCGCGTGTGGTGCCGACGGCCAGCGACGCGGCGGCTTCGCCCGGCTCATCGCCCACGCTCGCTTCGCGCCACGTAATATGCGGACCGCAATCAAAGCAGGCATCGGGCTGCGCGTGAAAACGCCGGTCGAGTGGGTCGGCATACTCCGCGGCACACCTGGGACACATGGGAAAACAATCCATCGACGTGGCCGCTCGGTCATAAGGCAGCGACCGGATGATGGTAAAGCGCGGCCCACAGTTGGTGCAGTTGATAAAGGGGTAGTGATAGCGTCGGTCGGCGGGGTCGAACAGTTCGCGCAGGCAGTCGTCACAGGTGGCGATATCGGGGGAGATGAGCGTCGTGTGCACGGTCTGATCCTGCGACGCTACGATACGAAAGACCTGCTCATCGTCGGCATCCCAAGCGTCGGGCTCCAGGTCTGCAACAGCGACATGCTCAACGCGGGCCGCGGCAGGTACGTGCTTCGACAGCGCGGCGACAAAGTCGTCGAGCGCCTCGACCGAAGCATGCGCCTCGATGTGCACGCCGTCGCCCGCATTGAGTACCCAGCCGCAGATGCCATGCGCCATAGCCTCGCGATACACAAATGGCCGCATGCCAACGCCCTGCACAATGCCCGTCACATGAATATGCACATGCCGCATGTGACACCCCTCATCAAAACCGACCAAAAAGGGACAGGTTTATTTTGGTAGGTAAAACTTCTAAACCTGCCAAAACAAACCTGTCCCTTTTTGGCAGGTGCGCTGCGGGAAATCCCGCTAGAGCCCCAGGCTTTGCTTGGTGGCGGCGCAGGTGAGCTCGCCGTGCTTAACGCCGCGCAGTCCCAGCAACCGGTCCGCCAGCTCGTAGACGCGTTTGCCGCGACCCTTGAGCGCCAGAATCTCCAGACAGTTGTGGTGGTCCAGATGCACGTGCATGGTCGAGACAATCTCGTCGGTGTAGTCGTGCTGCACCTCGTCCAGACGGCGCGTCAGATCGCCGGTATGGTGGTCATAGATCATGGTGAGCGAACCGATGACCTGCTCGTCGGGCGTTCGCATCTGCTCCTTGGCGATCGAGGCGCGAATCAAATCGCGCACGGCCTCGGAGCGGTTGGCCACGT
>CABSYS010000329.1:0-2045 GCA_902482045.1 uncultured Collinsella sp. | reverse complement strand
ACGAGATCTGCGCATGTCTCGTGGGCTCGGAGATGTGTATAAGAGACAGCCGCAACGCACCTCGACGCCCTCGAGCATGTTGGCGACCATCTTGGTGTAGCCGCCCATGGGGATGCCCTGGTAGCGGTCGTTGAAGTAGTTGTTGTCGTAGGTGAAGCGGCAGGGGAGGCGCTTGATGATGCTCGCGGGCAGGTCGCGGCAGTCGCGGCCCCACTGCTTCTCGGTGTAGCCCTTCACGAGCGTCTCGAAGATGTCGCGGCCCACGAGGGACAGCGCCTGCTCCTCCAAGTTCTGCGGCTCGCCGATGTTCTCGGCAGCCACCTGCTCGGCGATCTTGGCCTTGGCGTCGGCCGGCGTGACGACGCCCGGCCACATCTTGGCGAAGGTGTTCATGTTGAAGGGCATGTTGTACATGTTGCCGTGGAAGTTGGCTACCGGCGAGTTGACGTAGTTGTTGAACTCGGCGAAGCGGTTGACGTAGCCCCAGACGTCCTTCATGGAGGTGTGGAAGATGTGCGCGCCGTAGCGGTGGACCTGAATGCCCTCGACGTCCTCGGTGTAGATGTTGCCGGCGATGTGGTCGCGGCGGTCGATGACCAGGACCGACTTGCCGGCGCGCCTGGCGGCATTGGCAAAGACGGCGCCCGAAAGGCCGGCACCGACGACGAGGTAATCGTACTGGGACATGAATATGCTCCTTTGTATGTCAATCGAACAGTTACTTTAGTTTTGGGGCAAACAAACCTGACTATTTTGTCCCAGGGATTAGTGTAGCAGATGCTCTTTCAGCAGCTCCAACGCATGGGCGTAGCCCTGGAGGCCTTTGCCGGTGATGGTGGCAAAGCAGGCCAGGCGGGCGTAGCTTACCTGGCGGAAGTCCTCGCGCGTCTCGACGGCGCTGATATGGACCTCGACGGCGGGGATGGCGACGGCCTTGAGGGCGTCCAGGATCGCCACGCTCGTGTGCGTGTAAGCTGCCGGGTTGATGACGATGCCGTCGACCTTGCCGTATGCCTCCTGGATCTTGTCGACGATGCTGCCCTCGTGGTTAGACTGGAAGACCTCGACCTCGTCGAAGCCCTGTGCGGCACCCGCTTCCTGGCAGATCTGCACTAAGCGATCGTAGTTGTCGCTGCCGTAGATGCCCGGCTCGCGAATGCCGAGCATGTTGAGGTTGGGTCCGTTGATGACGAGAGCTTTCATGGTTGCTTCCTTTGCGGTTGGGCGGGCGGTGCGGCGGTGCAGCGGAGTGTAAAACCACCACAAAGGTGCCTGTCCCCTTTGTGGTGGTTTTGGTTAGAGGGTGTCGAGGAGGGCGCGTGCGGTGTTGGCTGCGCAATCGCGCGAGTCGATGATGTAGTCGGCCCAGGCGCGGTAGCGCGGCATGCGCTGCTCGGCCAGCTTGTCGATACCGTCGCGGGCGGTGATGGGGCGACCCTTGTGGGCGAGCTCATCGAGCTTACGGTTGAGCATCACAATCTGGCTGTTCTGGTGCAGCAGCGGGTAGTTCTCGTCGCGCGTGACGACGCCACCGCCGGTGGAGAGCACCAGGCCGCTGCGCTTGGAGATGTCGGACAGCGCCGCCGTCTCCTGCTCGCGGAAGGCCGCCTCGCCGCGCTCGACGATAAAGTCGGCGCAGGGCATGTCGAGGCGTTTCTCGAGGGCGCGGTCCAGGTCGATGTGCTCGCGACCCGTGAGCAGGGCAATCTGCTCACCCACGCGGGTCTTGCCCGAGCCCGGCATGCCGATCAGCGCGATGTTCTGTTCGCGGCGTGACAAGCGCTCCGTTACATCCAGGATGCGCTTGCGCGGGGTGACCTGGCCGGTGTAACGCTCGACGGCCTGTGCCGCTTGGGCCACGAGCATTAGCAGGCCGCCGATGCAGGGGATGCCGCGGCGCTCGGCCTCGAGCATGAGTCCCGTGCGGGCGGGGTTGTAGACAATGTCGATAACGCCTTCGAGCGCATCGAGCCCTTCGAGTGTGCAAGGCGCGTCGGGGCAGTGGGGGAACATGCCGGCAGGTGTGCAGTTGACGAGCAGGGCAT
>CABSYS010000328.1:0-2053 GCA_902482045.1 uncultured Collinsella sp. | reverse complement strand
AAATACCCAAAGCCGCCGCGGTCTATGCGCGCGTCAACGACGACTCGATGGCCTGTACCAGAAACGCCGTGGCTCCGGTGCCGCAGGGCTTGTCGTAGTAGTCGATAAAGCGCTGATCGGCAAGATAGCCGTGGGCGAGGCCCAGGTGTGCTTCGTCCTGGGGTTCGCGTCCCCAGTTGAGACCAATCCAACGACGATGCATCGCGACAAGCTTGCGAGCCTCGTTTCCGTCCGCATCGCCGTCACTCATGGCAATCGAGAGCTGACCCAGAATAGCGCGTTCAAGTTCCTTCATGTCGGTCCATGTCTGAGGATCCATGTCCAGTAACGTTTCGTTTGCTGCATCGATAGCCTCATCGCCATAGCGCGCCCGCGCCTCGGCGCCGTAGCGCTCTTCGTTTTCCTGCACGGTGTGCCAGCGCTCCAGTTGCGGCAGGACGGCGCCCATGAGCGAGACGGCTTCGTCGAGCGACATGCCGGTGTTTTGCGCCAGCCGCGGGGCACAATCCTCAATCATCGCCTCCATGGTGGTGTCGTAGGTGTACTTGCCGTGGTCGTAGCACCACTTGCAGTAATGGTCGGTCGTGGCGCCCGTGGCGTCGGTGCCGCAGTCGTCGGGCGTGAGTATCATGCCGCAGCTCTGGCAATAATGCTCGGGCATTTCGAGCAGGTGAGACAGGGGTTCGCCGGTTACGGCGGCGATGAGCTTCATCATGTCGATGCCCGGGGTGACCTCGTCGCGCTCCCAACGGCTGACGGCTTGGCGTGTGACGAAGAGCTTGGCGGCGAGCTGCTCTTGGGTAAGGTGATGGGCGCGACGGATGGCAATGAGCTTTTCTGCAAAGGCCATAGCGGCTCCTTTCTGCTGGTTGATGGCTTAAGCATACGCGGCGGCAGACGCCCTTCCAAGCAACCGTTGGTTGCACGGCGGGGGACCGCGGCGAAGAATTGCACGCAACGCCCCACGCCTCCATGCCGTACAATGACCGGCATGGAACCTATTGCACACATACATACCGACCTGCCGCAGAAGTTCGGCATTCCGCGCAACAGCTTTTTGGCGCCCCATCTGCAGGGACGCATCGTTTTTGAGCCGGAATTTGCCTCCAATGCAGCGGTTGAGGGTTTGGACTCCTTCTCTCACCTGTGGCTGCTGTGGCGCTTCGAAAACGGAACGCCCGGCGGCACGGCTAAGGACATAGCTGCCGATGCCAAGTCGCAGGACAGGTCTGGCACCAACGTCAAGTGGTCGAAGACCGTGCGTCCGCCGCGTCTGGGCGGAGCCGAGCGCGTGGGTGTCTTTGCCACGCGCAGTCCGTTTCGCCCTAATCCCATCGGGCTCACCTGCGTTAAGCTCGACCGCGTGGAGCTTACCGACGACGGCCCCATCATCCATGTGCTGGGGGCCGATCTGCGCGACGGCACGCCCATCTACGATATCAAGCCCTACATCCCGTTTGCGGACTGCCACCCGGATGCGACCGGCGGCTGGATTGAGGGTGCTCCGTGGCAAGAGCTCGATGTTGAGTTTCCGCAGGCGCTGCAGGATATGGTCTCGCCCGCAAAGCTCCCCGGCTTGGTCGAGGTCCTTTGCCAAGATCCGCGCCGCGCGGGCAGCAAGCACGAGCCAAACCGCGTCTATCATCTTGCCTTCGCCGGGCTCGACATATCGTTTACGGTCGATGAAACCCAGCTAACCGTAGTCGCCGTCAACGACGCGCGAGACTAACCAGCAATTCGCCCGCACCCGTCAAATTAAGCGCCAAACCCCGCGCCAAAACCGCCCGTGCTGGTGGACAATAGCGCCTATCGAAACAGTCTACTTTGCACGGGGGTCCAGCATGAAATACGACTTCACTTCAATCATCGACCGCCACGGCATGGACTCCATTGCCGTTGACTCTTGGGGTGAGATCCCCGGTATGGCTCCGAATGCACCCGACGAGGGCTTCGACCGCATTCCCATGTGGGTGGCCGACATGAACTTTGCCACGGTGCCCACGGTCCAGGAACACATCATTCAGCGTGCCCAGCACCCCATGTTTGGCTACTT
>CABSYS010000327.1:0-2066 GCA_902482045.1 uncultured Collinsella sp. | reverse complement strand
TCCGTAATGCTCGCGATGCCGGCGCCGACAAGGTCTATCTCGCCACGACCAAGGAAGATGGCGTCCGCACGCTTGTCTTTCTGGATAACGGCTCGGGTGTTCCGCAGGATATGCAAGAGCGAATCTTCGATGCTCGCGTTACCTCAAAGCTCGAGAGCATGAAGATGGACCGTTGGGGCGTTCACGGTCGTGGCATGGCATTGTTTTCGATCAAGCAGAACACCGACGAGGCCCGCGTGGTCACGTCTGGTGTCGATCTTGGCTCAGCCTTTAAGGTGAGCGTTGCGGCCGACCGCCTCAGCGAGCGTGCCGATCAGTCCAGCTGGCCCCAGGCCGTCAAGGATGAGGACGGACGTTATGTCTGTGCTCGCGGTCCGCATAATATTATTCGCGCTGCCTGTGAGTTTGCGCTCGAGGAGTTGCGTGGTTGCGATGTCTATCTTGGTTCTCCGTCTGAGATTGCCGCGACCCTTTATGCTCAGGCGTCAAGTCGGCTCGATACGTCTCGTCTCCTGTTTATTGATGATGAGAGCGAGCTTCCGGTTGTCGATCGTCTAGGCCTTGCCTCTGATGCCGAGGACTTTATTCGTATTTGTTCGGGTTTGGGTCTTGAAATGTCCGAGCGCACGGCCCATCGCATTTTGGCAGGGCAGATTAAGCCCGTTCGCGGTGTGACTGCGCGTCTGCTGCGCGAGCGTGACTCATCCTCGCATGCGCCGGCTCCTGTCGATCTCGCGAAGGATCGTCGTGGGCTGCGTATTGCCAAGGATGACATGGCACAGTTTTCGCGTGCTGTGGAGCGCGACTTTAATGACCTTGCCGCCCGGTACTATCTCAATCTTTGCGGCGACCCAAAGATCCGTGTTTCGCGTGATCGAATCACCGTGACCTTCGATCTTGCCAAAGAGGAATAGTGCCTTTACCGAGTCCACTCGGTACGATAAAGTTATTGCAGTTAAAACGTACTTTTAAACGCAGGAGTTTCTTCATGGATTGCCTGAAGGTATCAAGCAAATCATCGCCCGCGTCCGTTGCCGGCGCCATCGCCGGCATGGTCAAGGATGGTGTACCCGTCAACATCCAGTGTGTCGGTGCCGGTGCTGTCAACCAGGCCATTAAGGCCGTTGCTATCGCGCGCGGTTTTTTGATTCCAACCGGTTTTGATATTTCCTGCGCGCCTGTGTTCTCCGACATCCTCATTAACGGGGAGTCGCGCACGGCCATCCGCCTTTCTATCTACGTTCACCTGATCAATCGAGCTGCTATGGATAACGTCGTCATGGATGATGTTAAGCCTGTGGCATAGCTTCTGCTTGCCTCGTTTCGCTCCCCATCGTTAGGACTTATGCACATGGACCAGCGTTCCGTACGCCATATTCTTGCCGGTAAAACCTACTTTATCCGCACCTTTGGCTGTCAGATGAATCAGCACGACTCCGAGCGTGTGAGCGGTCTGCTTGATTCGTATGGCTGCCTCATGGCGCTCGATCCCGAGCATGCCGATATCGTTGTCTTCATGACATGCTGTGTGCGTGAGGCCGCCGATACTCGCCTGTACGGTCAGTGCAATTCCTGCAAAAGCCTGCCGCCTTCGCCTTCGGGCAAGCGTGTGGTTGCCGTGGGCGGCTGCATCGCGCAGCGTGATGGAGAGGGCCTGCTCACCAACGTCGATAACGTCAATGTCATCTTTGGCACGCATTCCATCGCACATGTGGCCGAGCTCATTGCCGAGGCGTTCCTTGATGGTAAGCGTCATATCCGCACCAATGAGCATGAGGATACGGATGCCATGAGCATGCCGTGGCATCGCGAGACCCAGTATCACGCCTGGGTGCCCATCATGACAGGCTGCAATAATTTCTGCACCTATTGCATCGTGCCGTACGTGCGCGGTCGCGAAAAAAGTCGCCCCTTCGAGGAGATTGTCGACGAGGTGACCGGTTTGGTGCGCCAGGGCGTGCGTGAGATTACGCTGCTGGGCCAAAACGTTAACTCATATGGTCGCGATCTGTTTGGCAAGCCGCGTTTTGCCGATCTGCTGCGTGCCGTGGGCGATACGGGTGTGG
>CABSYS010000326.1:0-2087 GCA_902482045.1 uncultured Collinsella sp. | reverse complement strand
GGTATAAGAAAGCTGGGCGAGCGTCTCGCGTTTACGCGACTCCAGACGCAGGCCAGAATCCGCCGGCTGCACGCCGCGGCGAAGCTCACATGCCGGATCGTCGATATTGGGCGCCGCGGTATCGCGCACCAAGACATCTTTGATCATGAGCTTGGGCTTCACACGTCCCTGCCAATGCTCGGCCACTGCCTCGAACACCAGGTCGACGGCGCTATCGCAATTGATGAGCTTATCGATCTGCGGCACGCGGAACATAATGGCCGGCACACTCGCGGCGCCATCGGTCGCCACGAAGCGCATGTGCTCGCCGGTTTTGCCCACCACGGCGCGATCGCACATTGTCACGCCCTCGGCCGCCAACAGCGGCACCTTGTTGCCCTGGCCAAACGGCTCAAGACGGGAGATCTGCTCGATGGTCTCGATATTCAGCTCGGAGAGGTCGACGGTGGCGGCAACCTCGTCGGTGTCCTCAAAGTCCTCGGCGGGAAGCTCGGACAGCACGGCGGAAAGGCGACGACGGAACTCGTCGAGCTTGGATGCCTCGATGGTCACGCCCACCGCACCCGCATGCCCGCCGCGACGAATCAGCAGATCCGAGCAGCGTTCTACGGCGTCGAACAGGTTGACCTTGCCCACCGAGCGACCCGAACCGCGAGCGATACCGTCTTCGATCGAGAACAGCAGCGCCGGCACGTGATAACGGTTGGTCAGGCGGCTCGCTACGATACCCTTGACGCCCTCGTGCCAGCCCTCGCCACCCACGACGATTGCGCGACCGCCGTCATAGGTCTCCTCGACCTTTGCCATGGCATCGCGCGTGAGCTCCGCCTCGATCTCGCGACGCTGACGGTTAATCTCCTCGAGCTCGGCCGCCAGCGCGCTTGCCTCGATGGGATCGCGGGCAAGCAGCAGGTCGAGCGCCAGCTTGGGATCGGCCATGCGGCCGGCGGCGTTCAAGCGGGGAATGAGCGAAAACGACAGGCCATCGGCCGTAATACTAGAGAGGTCGGCCTTGGCGAGCGCGGCCAGCGCGATATAGCCGGGGCGGGCGGTCACGCGCATCTGCTGGATGCCCTCGGCGACCAGCGCGCGGTTCTCGGGCGTCAGCGGCATCATGTCGGACACGGTACCAAGCGCCGCGACCTCGATCAGCGAACGCCAATACGACGGCTTGCCCAGACGCTCGCCCAGAACCTGCACCAGTTTGAGCGCCACACCGGCACCGGCAAGCTCGCGCGAGGGACCCTCGTCCTCGAGCTTTGGGTCGGTCAGGGGCACGCCCTGCGGCACCTGGTCGGAGGGCTCGTGATGGTCCGTGACCACTAAATCGATCCCCAGGCTCTCCAGATAGGAAACCTCTTCCTTGGCGGCAATACCGTTATCGACGGTCACGATCAGCTGGGGGCGAGCGAGCTCGTTAACGCGGTCGAGCGCCGCGCGCGAAAGACCGTAGCCCTCGTCAAAGCGATGCGGAATAAACGGTGTGACATTGGCACCAAACGTACGCAGCGCCTCGGTCAACAGGCAGGTCGACGTAATACCGTCAACGTCAAAATCGCCAAAGACCGCGATATGCTCGTGGTTGCGAATAGCACGCTCAACGCGGTCGGCAACGACCGACATGCCCGGGATAATGAGTGGGTCGGCCCAATCGCGATCGAGCGAAGGCGTCAAAAACAGCTGACCTTCCTCGATGGATGTAATGCCGTGCGCAACCATAATGCGCGCCACCAGCCCGGGTATGCCCAGGCCAGCCGAAAGCTCCTTTTCGAGCTCGGGGTTTTGCTGAGCGACCGCCCAGCGATGCGTCGTCTTAAGCGATGACATAGGCACCCACCCCCGATAGGGGCAGGTCGCCGCGATACCTCTCACGGTTCATAGCGATGAGTCCTCTGTGTATGCCCGCTTCGGCAGGCAGATCTGTTGAACGGATTTATTATACCGTGCAGTGCGGACGCAAATCGCCGCAGCACGCCGCGGTTTCGGTAAACGATGCCGGTAATAGCCTCGAAATATTCGAGCGTTTCTGACGCACGGACGCATGCGAGCGTCTAGCATATCCATTCAAAACGGATTCACGAGCAAAG
>CABSYS010000325.1:0-2104 GCA_902482045.1 uncultured Collinsella sp. | reverse complement strand
ATACGAGATCTGCGCATGTCTCGTGGGCTCGGAGATGTGTATAAGAGACAGTCGACGACCTGACCTCCGTCACGCATGGTCGCTCGCTCGGCCTGACGCCTCACGCCAAGATGATCGGTCTGACCATCATCTGCGTCACTTTTACCGTGCTCGCCGTCAATTGGTGCGGCGTCGCCCCCGAGATTCGTTTTCCCGGCGGCCTGACGATTGACCTCGGTGTTCTTTCGACCACCATCTGCGGCCTTTCGTTCCCGTGGCTTTACATTGTATTTTGCTGGCTGATGATCGCTGGTCTTTCCAATGCCGTGAACCTGACCGATGGTCTGGACGGCCTTGCCGGCGGCACTTCCATGATAGCCATGCTCGCCATGGCCGCCATGGCGTTTTTGCACGGTGACGTGAACCTGTCCATCTTCTGCACGGCGTGCGCCGGTGCCTGCCTGGGCTTTTTGTGGTTCAACTGCTACCCGGCGAGCATCTTTATGGGCGATACCGGTTCGCTTGCCCTGGGTGCCGCTTTTGCCTGCACCTCCATCATGACCAACACCGAAGTCGTTTCCCTCATCATCGGCGGTTTGTTTATCGTCGAGACCCTGTCGGTTATGATCCAGGTCGTCTATTTCCACTTTACGCACAAGCGCGTCTTCCTTATGGCGCCCATCCATCATCATTTCGAAAAGAAGGGCTGGGCCGAGACCAAGGTCGTTATCCGTTTTTGGATTATCGCCGCGGCCTTTGGCGCCGTTGGCCTCGCCCTGTTCTTCCAGTTGGGATAGTGGTCTTTCATGCCTCTTGCTGATGTCTTTAGCCTGCTTGTTTTGGGGCAGGGTAAATCCGGTCTCGATGTCGCCCGTTGGGCGTTGGCTCACCCCGAGCGCGTGAGCGCCACGACTGTGTATGGCGGCGGTACCTCCGAGCCCAATGACGCCACACGTGCGCTCGAGGCGCAGGGCGCGTCGTTTGTCTACGGCACCGAGCAGGTCGAGGGTGCCTATGACGTGTGCGTGACATGCCCGGGCATCTCGGAGTTCTCGGCCTTCTTTAAGGCCGGGCGTGAGCATGCCGCTCAGATTATGGGCGAGCCCGAGTTTGCCTATCGCCTGTCTCCCCAAAATTGGATCGCCATCACGGGCACCAACGGCAAGACAACTACCACGTCGCTGACCGATTATCTGCTCAAGGCCGCCGGTGAAGCTAGCGTGGCCGTCGGCAATATCGGTGAGCCACCGGTGAACGAGATCGACGGCCGCGCACACAATGAGTGGTTTGTGGCCGAGCTGTCGAGTTATCAGATTGCTACGACCGCCGAGCTTCATCCTCGCGTGGCGGTACTGCTCAACATCACGCCCGACCACCTGGGCTGGCACAAGAGCCACAAGAACTATGCGCTTGCCAAGATCAAGTTGTTCGAGAATATGGTCGATGACGACCTCGTGGTTATCGACGTCGAGGATGCCGGCATCCATGAGTTCGATGAGTACATCTACACACCGGGTCGCCGCATCTGCAAGGTCGCTTTTGACGAGCCCGAGGGTGCAGACGCCGCCTTTGTGCGCGACGGCAAGATGGTCGTGCGCCTGAAGGGCGTCGAGACTCAGCTTGTCGCCACGTCTGAGCTCAAGATCTCGGGCCATCACAATGTCATCAATGCCTTATGCGCCGCCACGGCTGCTCTGGCCGTCGGTGCCGATCCCGAGGGCATTTGCCGCGGTTTGGCATCGTTCCAGCCGCTGGAGCACCGCGTTGAACCCTGCGGCGAGATCGATGGCGTGCGCTACGTTAACGATTCCAAGGCAACGAACACCGATGCGGTCGAAAAGGCCCTGACGGCGTTTCCCGATGACGACGTGATCTTGCTGCTCGGCGGTCACGATAAGGGTACGCCGCTTGCGGACTTTGCCCGCGTCGTTATGGACAACGTGCGCTCGGTCGTTTGCTTTGGCGATGCGCGCGAGCGCTTTACCGCCGCTATGGACGAGGCCGATGTCGATGGTGACGTGGATATCGCCCAGGCCGATGATCTGCGCGATGCCGTTGACGTTGCCCGCTCGCTCTCGAGCCGCGGCGACGTGATCCCTGTCTCTTATACACATCTGACGCTGCC
>CABSYS010000324.1:0-2105 GCA_902482045.1 uncultured Collinsella sp. | reverse complement strand
CCGCCGACTATGCCAACTTCCGCTTTATCATGGGCGATGCGCTCAAGGTGACGCCGGAGCAGATTGAGCGCATCGCCGGTGGTGAACCCACGGTGTTTGCCGCGAATCTTCCCTATAACGTGGCGGCGACGATCATCCTTCAGTTCTTCCAGACGATGCCCGCGCTTAAGCGCGCTGTCGTCATGGTGCAAAAGGAAGTTGCAGATCGTATTGCCGCAACGCCGGGCAACAAGACCTATGGCGGCTACACGGCAAAGCTCGGCCTATATGCGCAGGTGACGGGGCGCTTTGAGGTGCTGCCGCGCTGCTTTATGCCGGCGCCGCATGTGGATTCTGCCGTGGTGCGCATCGATCGCGTTGACGGCGTGGTACCCGAGGGCCTCGACCGCGAGTTTGTGGCCCGTGTGATCGACGCCGCGTTTGCTCAGCGCCGCAAGACGATCCGCAATTCCATGAGCGCCAACGGCTTTGCCAAGGACGCGCTCGACGCCGCCTTTGAGGCCTGCGGTATCGCACCTACCACGCGCGCCGAGACGCTCGACGTCACCGCCTTTGTCCGCTTGGCCCAGGAGCTAATCCATGATGCCTAATGCCGAGCGCGTGACGTTTACCAAAAAGAAGAAAACGGTGGCCTGCCCGGTGCCGCTGGCGCCGCTTGCCGATACGCATGCGCACCTGCTCTCTTTTTGGAGCAAGGAAGTGCCCGAGACGCTTGCGCGCGCCAAGGAAGCGGGCATTGACTTGTTGGTGACGGTCTTCGACCCCATTGCCGATAAGCGCAGCGTGGCGGACTATAGTGACTGGCTGGTTCGCGAGATCCTGCCGATGCGGGATATCCCGCAGATCAAGTATCTTGCCGGCGTGCATCCGTATGGCGCACCGGACTATACCGACGACGTTCACGCACAGGTCGTTGCCGCACTCGATGATCCCTTATGCGCCGGTATTGGCGAGATCGGTCTGGACTACCACATGGATTACGACGACGATATTGCGCCGGCGCCCCACGACGTACAGATTGACTGTATGGCGCGCCAACTCGAGGTCGCCGTACGCCGCAATGTGCCGGTTGAGCTGCATCTGCGTCATGAGGATACGGACGAGGAGCGCACCTCGCATGTGGACGCCTACAACGTGTTGCGCGAGGTCGGCGTGCCCCAGGCCGGTTGCGTACTGCACTGCTTTGGCGAGGACCGAGCCACGATGGAGCGCTTTGTGGATTTGGGTTGTTACATCGCCTATGGCGGCGCGGCTACCTTTAAGCGCAACGACGACGTGCGCGAGGCATTTGCGGCAACCCCACTCGATCGAATTTTGTTCGAGACGGATTGCCCGTATATGGCTCCAGAGCCCATCCGCGGTCTTGAATGCGAGCCCGCAATGATCTCCATTACGGCAAACACGCTGGTCAACGACCGTGTCGATCGTACCGGCGAGGATGCTGAGGCAATCGCGCGAGCAGCTTGGGAAAATGCCTGTAAACTTTTTCAAAAATAGTTCTTGCGTTCGCGATGGCGCTCCGTTATTCTAATTCCTGCACGCGGGCGTGGCGGAATTGGCAGACGCGTACGGTTCAGGTCCGTATGGGGGCAACCCCATGAAGGTTCAAGTCCTTTCGCCCGCACCATTGATTGAAAGAGCTCCCAGCAATGGGAGCTTTTTTGTTATGGGCCCTTCACAGGGACTTGAACCTGTGAAGGAGCGAGCGTAAAGAAAACGCGGAGCGTTTTTAGCGAGCTGGCGAGGACGCCGGCAGGCGGCCGAAGCCGGTGCGGATCCGCGAAGCGGATACGCGGACGTCCTTTCGCCCGCACCATTGAATGAAAGAACTCCCAGCAATGGGAGCTTTTTTGTTATGTACGATCTCCTTGTACGGGTATCCTAATGCCAACGTGTGCCTATCAGAGGAGAGACCATGCTGTTGTCCGGTATCATCGCCGCCCTTACCAGCCTTTTGATTCCCATCATCATTCTGTTGCTACTGCTTCCCAACGCCTGCTATGTCGTTGAACAACAGCATGCCGTGATCATCGAGCGCCTGGGCAAGTTTAACCGCATCGTCAACGCGGGCTTCCACATGAAGGTGCCCGTGATCGACCGCAAGG
>CABSYS010000323.1:0-2108 GCA_902482045.1 uncultured Collinsella sp. | reverse complement strand
GTCGGTCGACATGGCGATGCGCCCGCTCGCGGGCAGCGCGGCGACGCCGGCGTCGTTGCCTTCGAGCAGCTCGGGCGAACCAAAGGCATCTAAAAAGACTTCATCGATGATGCGTTTCATCATCTGGCCGCCGGAGCCGTGACCCAGCAGGACGGTGCTATCGGTAACGCTATGGGACATATCGAAAACTCCAATCGTGGGTGGAATTATATGGGTGAGGCGCAGCGTCGACCGGTCCGCCGTTCGTTAGAACGGCGGAACCCATTAGCCTCGGTAGCGGAAATATGCTGCGCAGCTGCCCTCGGAGCTCACCATGCACGGGCCGACGGGGTGCTCGGGCGTGCAGGTGCGGCCAAAGAGCGGGCAGCTGCTCGGCGTAATGGCCCCGCGCAGCACGTCGCCGCAGCGGCACCCGCGCGGCTCGACTGTCGCCTCAACGGGCACATCAAAGCGGGTATGGGCATCAAAGCGCGAGAATTCGGGACGAATGGCGAGTCCCGAAGCCGCAATCGGCCCCAGCCCGCGCCACGTGGTGTCGCATGGCTCAAACACCTGCTCGACCAGCTGGCGCGCCACAGGATTGCCGTCGGCATTGACGCCGCGACGGTAGGCGTTGTCGATCGCGGGTTGCCCCTCAACAACCATCTGGACCAGCATGCAGATACCCTGCAAGATGTCGACCGGCTCAAATCCCGTTACCACGCCTGGAGTCTTAAACTCGTCGACCAAAAAGCCAAAGGGGGCTAAGCCCGTGATGGTGGCGACGTGGCCCGGCAGGATAAAGCCGTCGATAGTGGTCTCGGGATCGTTGGCGATGGCGCGCAGCGCCGGCGGCGTGGTCTTGTGGGCGCAGTAGACCGAGAAGTTCTGGAGTCCGCGTGCATCGGCCTCCAAAATGGCGGCGGCGATGGTGGGCGTTGTGGTCTCAAAGCCCACGCCCATAAAAATGACCGGGCGATCGGGGTTTTGCTCGGCAATGTCGAGCGCGTCGAGCGGGGAATAGACGATGCGAATATCGCGCCCTGCCGCCTTTTGCGCAGCGAGCGAGGTGGACGATCCGGGCACGCGCATCATGTCGCCAAAGGTGGTGATGATGGCGCGGTCTATGTTGGCGAGCGCGATCGCGTGGTCGATGTCGCGGTTGGCGGTGACGCAGACGGGGCAGCCTGGGCCGCTCAGCAGCTTGAGCCCGGCCGGCATAATGGAGCGAAAGCCATAACGCCCGATGCTCACGGTATGCGTGCCGCAGACTTCCATAAGGTTGATGGCGCGGTCGCCGACAAGCTCATGAATGCGCTCGATGAGCTCGCGAGCCAGCTTGGGATCGCGGAATGCCGAGAAGTCGATACCGGAGCGCGCCGGCTGCTCGGCCGCCACTAGTATGCCTCGGCCGGGTTGGTGGCAAGCTGGTCTTCTTCGACCAGCTCGGACATGGCATTAACAAGCTCGAGCGTTTCCTGTGCTTCCTGCTCGTCGACAATCTGGATGCCGAAGCCGGCGTGTACGAGAATATAGTCGCCAACCTGCGCCGTCGGCACGAGTCTCAGCGACACGGGGCGCTCGATGCCCATCATGTCGACGGTGGCCTTGAGGTCGTCGTCGCGTTTGACTACTTTGCCGGGAACGGCCAGGCACATATTGTTCCCCTTTTATACGCTTTGCGCTGGATAGGCGCTTGATAATCCATCAGTTGATGGTAGCGCTCACGGGGTTTGCGGGCAAACGCGTTACGCCTGTGAGACGGCGGCTTGCGGGCTGGCCGAACAGCCTATTGTGGCGCGACCTGTGCGAGGCGAGTGCGTGCGACTGCTGCCTGACCGTAGGCGATGCAGCCGTCATTGACGGGTACGGTGTGGGGGACAAGGACAGTAAAGCCTGTGCTTTTGAGCTCGCGGGTGAGAAGCTGAAGCAGAAGTCGGTTCATGAACACGCCGCCCGAGAGCGCGACGGTGTCGATGCCCTCGTGCACGCAGATATCGCTGGCGATGCGCGCCGAGGAGCGCGCGACGGCGGCATGGAAGTCGAGTGCGAGCCTGTCGGCGGGCGCTCCGGCTTCAATTCCTCCCAAAAGTGCCTCAAAGAGTGCTTTCTGGTCCAGAACATAGGGG
>CABSYS010000322.1:0-2111 GCA_902482045.1 uncultured Collinsella sp. | reverse complement strand
GCCCAGAGAATTCTCACGGATCACGATACGGTCGACCACGACCTCGATATCGTGCTTGAACTTCTTGTCCAGATCGATAGGGTCGTCAAGCGAGCGCACCTCGCCGTCGACACGCACGCGGCTAAAGCCCTCGGCGCGAAGGTCCTCAAACAGTTTGGTGTACTCGCCTTTTCGCCCGCGCACCACCGGTGCCAGCACAAACGCGCGGCGACCCTCCCCCGCCGCCAAGACTTTGTCGGCAACCTGGTCGGTCGTCTGGCGCTCAATGACGCGGCCGCATTCGGGACAGTGCGGGGTGCCCACACGGGCGAATAGCAGGCGCAGATAGTCATAAATCTCGGTTACGGTGCCAACCGTCGAGCGAGGGTTTTTAGACGTCGTCTTTTGGTCGATCGACACCGCCGGCGAAAGGCCGTCGATTGAATCCAGGTCGGGTTTGTCCATCTGGCCCAAGAACTGGCGCGCATAGCTCGAAAGGCTCTCGACGTATCGACGCTGGCCCTCGGCATAGATAGTGTCAAATGCCAGCGAACTCTTGCCCGAGCCAGAAAGACCGGTAATGACCACGAGTTGGTCGCGCGGAATGGAAACATCGATATCACGGAGGTTGTGCTCACGAGCGCCGCGAATAACGATAGAAGAATCAGACATGGAAGCTCCTTGCCTCCTATTGCATCGAATCATACTGTCGATGAGTTTAGCGCACTCGACGCGCACAGATGTTCGTAATACAAGATTCGCAGACCTTTAGCCTTGCGTATCGGGTGCTTTGTTTCTCGAAATGCCGTGGAAAGGTTACAGTAATCTAATACTGAACTTAATTTGCTGTAACAGAGGAACGTCCATGACCGAAGATATCCCCCTTGAAATCACTTCGAGTGACATGGCCAATCTGCCCATATTCATAGCCGTCCTTATCGTAGCCGCCGCCGTCGTACGCGTGTATTTTTCAATCAAACGCAATGAAAAGCCGCCCATTGCCCGCGTCTTTTGGTGCGCGACGCTCCTCATCCCGCTCGGCATGGTAGCTGCATGGATTACGAATCAATTGCTCGTAAATGAGGACAATTCCCTATGGGTCCTTTCTTATTCGGCGCTCGGTGCTACCGCCGTCATACTTCTTGTCGAGCCCTTGGTTTCGGGACTTATCGACCAAACCGATCTTGCGACGGGAACGGTTGCCTGTATTTGCCGTGACATCCTTGTCATCGCCGCTGTTTCAGCGCTCTCGTTCGTTTCACTCGAAATTGCCTGTAACGAAACGTTCTATCGCATTCCCGCCAACTCATTCGGGTTTTCCGTCGGGCTGCTCGCGACGGTTCTGCTCTCCCTTTATTTGCTAGGACAGCGTCATGGAGGCGTCATGGCCCTCGTGCCCGTCGCCTGTTGCATCCTTGGCATTGCCGAGCACTTCGTCATAACGTTTAAAGGCGAGGCCATCCTGCCAAGCGATATCTTGGCCCTTGGCACCGCAATGGAAGTGAGCGAGGGATACGAGTTTACCTTTACCGCCGGAATCGTAACCTCTCTAGCCCTGCTGGAGATTTCCCTGGGGCTTCTTTCGCTTATCCGACCGAGAAAGCTCCGTACACCCACCCATGTCTTCCCCGCAATCGCCGCTAACCTCTGCGCTTTTCTGCTAGTGACCGTTGTGGGGCTCTCGGGCTTTTCCAGCATCGACTTGGAGCAGGCGCTGAATTTTGGATTTGACCGTTGGCAGCCCATCACCACGTATGCGTCTCAGGGTTTTATCACTTCGTTCACCGAAATGGTCAACGAGTTGCCCATTGAGAAGCCCGAAGACTATACGCCCGATGAGGCGCAGAGCATCGAGCAGGAGCTCGCCGCCACCTACGACAGCACGTATGGCTCGAGCGAGCAGCGCGCGGCGGCCGTTGCCCAGTTCAATGAAATCAAGCCGACGATTGTTGCCGTCATGAATGAGAGTTTTAGCGACCTTTCGTGCTTTGAGCAGCTCCAGGCGGCCGGGTACACCGGCCCCGCATTCTACAACTCGCTTCCCGACACACTTGTTCGCGGCACCATGCTCGCTTCGGTCGCCGGTGGCGGAACGGCGAACTCCGAATTCGAATTTTTGACCGGAGCGACAA
>CABSYS010000321.1:0-2128 GCA_902482045.1 uncultured Collinsella sp. | reverse complement strand
TCTACACCTATTAAGTCGTCGGCAGCGTCAGATGTGTATAAGAGACAGATCTGGTCCACGGTGTAGGTGGGCAGGTGGTAGATGAGCTCCAGCTCCGGATTCACGCGGGCAAGAGCGGTCTCCAGCTTGTCGCGGAACAGCGCCTCGTCCAGCATGTCCTGCATGCGCAGGCCGATGCGGGCCATCTTGTCCTGGTAGCACGGACCGATGCCGCGCTTGGTGGTACCGATGTTCTTCTTGCCGAGCTTCTGCTCAAAAGCACCATCCAGATCGATGTGGTACGGCATGATGATGTGTGCGTTGCCACTGATCTTGAGGTTCTTGGTGGTGATGCCGTCGGCCTCGAACATGTCGATCTCCTCAAGGACAACCTTGGGGTTGACAACGCAGCCGTTACCGATCACCGACATATGGTCGGAATACATGATGCCGGAGGGCACCTGGTGCAGGCCGTACTTCTTGCCGTTGACGACGATGGTGTGGCCGGCGTTATTACCGCCCGAATAGCGCACGACGGCATCGAAGTCGCCGGCGACCAGGTCGCAGATCTTACCCTTGCCCTCATCGCCCCACTGGGCACCGACCAAAACGGTTGACGGCATGTTTACTCCTTACATTCATGGACTGTCTACGCGCCACGCCGGCACGCAGAAGCACAAAACATTCCCAGTATACCCGTGCAACGGGCGCCTGTCCTACTCCTCGGTATGCGCCCCATCAAGCTCATAGAACTTGGTGGATGCCGGCAGGAACATCAGGTCGACGTCACCGATCGGGCCCGAACGGTTCTTGGCCACGACGATACGCGTAACGCCCTCGTCGGGTCGATCGTCACGCGAGGCCTCGGCCTCATCGGCGGAGCGGTCCAAGAACATAACGATGTCGGCGTCCTGCTCGATGGAGCCCGATTCACGCAGGTCGGACAGCTGCGGGCGCTTGCCAGTACGGGACTCGACCTGACGCGACAGCTGCGACAGTGCAATGAGCGGAATCTTGAGCTCCTTGGCCATGATCTTTAAACCACGCGACATCTCGGAGACCTCGACGGTACGGCTCTCGGAGCGACGTCCCGGCGGAGGACTCACCAGCTGCAGGTAGTCCAGGATGATGATTGCCTTCTCCTTGTTATGGAGCATGCGGCGGCTCTTGGCACGAATCTCGGTCACTGTGGTGCCGGGCGTATCGTCAATCAGAATATCGAGCTTAGACAAGGTCTGCGTGGCCTCGTTGATGTTGGCCCACTGTTCGGGACTAATGCGGCCCGTACGGAAGTCGCTGATTGAAATCATGGCGTAGGCGCAAATCAGGCGCTGGGCAATTTCCTTGCCCGACATCTCCAGCGAAAAGAAGCCGACGGTATAGCCCGCAGCGGCGGCATTCAGCGCCAAGTTCAGAGCGAACGACGTCTTACCCACGGCAGGGCGGGCGCCGATAATGATGAGCTGGCCCTCGCGGAAACCCATAAGCATGCGGTCGAGCGACGGGAAGCCGGTGGGCACGCCCGCGGCCTGTCCGCCGGCCTTACACACTTCCTCGGCCTCGTTATAGGCCTCGACCATAAACTCGGTCAGTGTCTTATAGCTCGACTTGACCTCGCGCGCCGTGACCTTGAGCAACTTGCTCTCGGCCAGCTCCACGACCTCTTTGGTGTCGGTAGGGGCGTTATAGGCCAGGGCGTTGATCTCGTTGGTGGCACCGATCAGTTCGCGCAGCATCGAGTCGCGACGGACGATGGCGGCATGGTGCTGCCAGTTCACGAGCGACAGGGTCTGACCCATCAGCTCCAAAATGTAGGCCTCACCGCCCACGGCATCAAGCTTGTTGATGCTGCGTAGGTAATCGATCAGCGAGATAGAGTCGATGGGAATGCGGCTGTTGTACATATCGACCATCGCGGTGTAGATGGTCTTATGAATGGGCCGGTAGAAGTCATCGGGCTGCAGCTCGACCTGGGCCTCCTCGACCACCTCGGGCGACAGCAGCATGGCGGCCAGTACATTGGCCTCTGCATCTTGGTTTTGAGGGAGACCCAACTTGGAGCCACGGTCCTCGACCGTCAGCCCCATCTCCCTTTCGTCATATGCCATGAGCATCCTCATTCATATCGCTTGCGAGCATCCATAGTATC
>CABSYS010000320.1:0-2130 GCA_902482045.1 uncultured Collinsella sp. | reverse complement strand
AGACAGCTGCAGGCACCTCTCCGAGGTTGCCGGCGTTGAGGTCAGCGACTTCGAGGGCATGAAGGCCGCCATCTCCAAGCGCTACGACGTTGCTCACGAGCTGGGCTGCCGCGCATCCGACCACGCGCTCGACTACGTTATGTACGTCCCGGCTACCGCCGACGAGATCGAGGCCATCTTTGCCAAGGGCCTGGCTGCTGAGCCGCTAACCGAGGAAGAGGTCCTCAAGTACAAGACTGCCTTTATGCAGTTCGTTGCCGGTGAGTATGTCCGTCTGGGCTGGGCCATGCAGCTGCACTTTGGCTGCAAGCGCGACAACAACCGCGCCATGTTCGCCAAGCTCGGTCCCGACACCGGCTACGACTGCATCTCCAACTACACGCCGTCCGACCAGCTCGCCGATTTCCTCAACTCCATCCAGGAGACCTGCGGCCTGCCCAAGACCATCCTGTACAGCCTGAACCCCATCGATAACACCATGATCGATACCGTCATGGGCTGCTTCCAGGAGGCTCCGACCGCCGGTAAGATCCAGAACGGCTCCGCCTGGTGGTTCAACGACAACGAGGTCGGCATGCGCGAGCAACTCACGGCTCTGGCTAACGAGGGCGTGCTGGGCAACTTTGTGGGCATGCTTACCGACTCCCGCTCTTTCCTGTCCTATCCACGCCACGAGTACTTCCGTCGCGTGCTGTGCAGCGTGATCGGCGAGTGGGTCGAGCAGGGCAAGTATCCGGCCGACATGGAGCTGCTGGGCAGTATCGTGCGCGACATCAGCTACAACAACGCGGTTCGCTACTTTGGCTTTGATTTGGACACCGTCGAGGCATAAGCCTGCAACGAATCACATCGAACTCGGGAGCGCCGTTGCCACACGCGGCGCCCCCGTTTTGCTTGCACGCTAACAGCTATCTAAGGAGAGACACAGATGGAGAACATCAGCTACGATGCGCTCGAGAAGATCGGCTACAAGGGCTATTTGCTGCCCAAGGATGCTCCCGAGAAGGTTCTGCAGTTTGGCGAGGGCAATTTCCTGCGCGCCTTCGTCGACCGCTTCTTTGACATGGGCAACGAGGCCACCGGCTGGAACGGCAAGGTCGTCATGGTGCAGCCCATCAGCGGTGCCTTTGGCTTTGCCGACGGTATCAATGTCCAGGACGACCTGTACACCGTGCTGGTGCGCGGCAAGGAGAACGGCAACACGGTTGACGAGTCCCGCGTGATCAGCGCCTGCAGCCGCTGCCTTAACCCGTATCGTGAGGACGACTATCGCGCCATGATGGAGGTCGCCGTCTCCGACGACCTAGAGATCATCGTCTCCAACACCACCGAGGCCGGTATCGCCTATGACCCGTCCTGCAAGGCCGACGACATGCCACCTGCGAGCTTCCCCGCCAAGCTTGCCCAGGTGCTCCACACCCGCTGGGCTGCCGGTAAGCCGGGCGTCATCGTCCTCGCCTGCGAGCTCATCGATCACAACGGCGAGGAGTTGCTGCGCATCATGAACCAGTATGTGAGCGACTGGGGCTGGGAGGACGAGTTTGCGCAGTGGATGGCTAACGACTGCACCGTCTGCACCACGCTCGTCGACACCATCGTCCCCGGCCGAATCCGCGATCCTAAGGAGGCCGCCGCGGTGGCTGAGCGTCTGGGCTACGAGGATCCCTTCCTGGCCGTGCGCGAGCCCTTCCAGATGTGGGGCATCCAGGGCGACGAGTCGCTTGCCGAGAAGCTTCCCTTTGTGAAGGCTGGTCTTCCGGGTGTCTTTGTGACTCCCGACGTCACCCCGTACAAAAAGCGCAAGGTCCGCATCCTCAACGGTGCCCACACCGCCTTCGTTCCGGGTTCCTGGGTTGCCGGCTTTGATATTGTGCGCGACTGCATGCATGACGAGACCATTCGCGGCTTCATGAACACCATGCTCTACGACGAGGTCATTCCGACGCTTGCCGCCGACTTGGATGTCGAGGACTGCAAGGCCTTTGCCGCCGCCGTCGAAAACCGCTTCGACAACCCGTTTATTGATCATGCGCTGCTCTCCATCTGCCTCAACTCCACGGCTAAGTGGCGCGCTCGCGACCCTGTCTCTTATACACATCTCCGAGCCCACGAGACATGCGCAGATCTCGT
>CABSYS010000319.1:0-2136 GCA_902482045.1 uncultured Collinsella sp. | reverse complement strand
AAGTTTGCGGCGCTCGACGCACATCGTCTCGGGCATGGTGATGATCACCTTGTAGCCGCGAGCCGCCGCCACCGAGGCGATGCCGACGCCGGTGTTGCCACTCGTGGGCTCGATGATGGTGTAGTCGCCGCCGCGCACGAGCTTGCCGGCCTTCTCGGCCTCGTCGATCATGTTCTTGGCGACGCGGTCTTTGACGGACCCGGCGGGGTTGAAGTATTCCAGCTTGACGAGCACGCGGGCCTTGAGGTCTTCATCGGCCTCAAAGTGAGTGAGCTCCAGAAGCGGAGTGTGGCCGATAAGCTGATCGATGGACGTGTAAACATTGCTCATGGTGAACCTCCAAAGTGTTCAAATGACTGGATACCGTGTGGTTTTACGGTGTGTGTAGCAGCGAAACCCACAAACCTTATGGGTTGTTCGTTTTGCTGTTGGCAAGCATAGTAGACAGTAAAGCCTAGTAACGCAATAGGAAATAGAAGATTATTACGAGTCGATTAACCAGCTTGACGGGAATAGGTATTTTCAAAACCAATTTTTCGGCTAGAATTTCTACGAATTAAAAGACCGAAAGGCAGCAATATATATGTTGGTTTCCACAAAGGGCAGATATGCCCTGCGCGTTATGGTTGACCTGGCCGAGCACCAGGCGGCAGGTCGCATTCCCCTCAAAGAGATCGCCGCGCGTCAGGGGATTTCGGAGAAATATCTGGAGAACATTTTGGCCACGCTCGTCCGCGCCAATATGCTCTCGGGCATGCGCGGCAAGGGCGGCGGCTACGTGCTCACACGCCCGCCCGAGCAGTACACGGTGGGCGAGATCTTGCGCCTGACCGAGGGCAGTCTGGCACCGGTCGCATGCCTGGACGGCGACTGCAAGGGCTGCTCGCGTTTGGACGAGTGCCCTACACTCGGCGTGTGGAAGAACCTGGACAAGCTCATCAACGACTACCTCGACGGCGTGACGCTCGATGCGCTCGTCGCCCCCAACGAGGGCTACGACTACGTCATCTAGTCCCACCTGCCATTTGGGGACGGGGCAGAAATGGTAGATTTTCTTGCCCTCTGAGGCTTGACAAATGACAAGGCCGCCCATCGTTGCGATGGACGGCCTTCGTTTTGGCGTGTTGTGGCGGTCCGTATCCGGTCGCTTTAGCTCCTGGCGATGCTGTCGAGAATGCTGCGCATGATGGATACCAGGATGCTGCCCATAAAGGCCGATCCAAAGCCGGCAATGGAGATACCCGCTCCCAGCAGATTGACCGACAGGTAGCTGGCCAGCTCGAGCATAAAACTATTGACTACGAGCTGAAAAATACCAAGCGTGATAATAGTGAGCGGCAGCGAGATGACCGTCAGGAACGGCTTGACGAGCGAGTCGACGATGTTGAGGAACAGTCCCACGAAGGCAAAGCAGACCCAAGCGTCGGCCATGCCGAAGGGCCGAATGCCGGGGACGAGAAACGTTGCGATCGCGATGGCGATTGAGGTCAAAAGCCAGTTGAGCAAAAAGCGCATGGTGGGAATCCTTTCTTGCGCATGGCGTGGGGAGGGGGCGTGAGGGGCGCACATCTTTGCAACTCGGGTAGATGCGCGGGCACGGCCCTGTTTGGGCACCCATTGTTCCAGATATTCGTGGAGCTTGCGTGCGCATTCGGTTTCAAAACGGCGTTCGTCCTAAAAAACGTGCCGCTGGCAGAGAGTCTTGTCGCTTTAGTTTGGTGGTGTGCTAAACTGCTACGGGCAAAAGCCACAGGCGTTGCCCTATTGCATATTACGGGTGAACGATGCCCGATGTCGGTATCAACTTCGATGCCTTTTGGCGGGTTTGGCGGTGATCGATGAATATCGAGAACATGTTTGACAAGCCTGATGTCAAGCAGCTGGTCCACGCATTTAGCCTTTTGGACGACGAGAAAGATATCCAAGCGTTTTTGACCGATATCTGCACGCCGCGTGAGATTTGCGATCTATCGCAGCGTCTGCAAGTCGCGCGTTACCTGGACGAGGGCGAGCCCTATGTCGAGGTTCAGGCGCGTACCGGCGCTTCGTCCACCACGGTGAGCCGTGTATCCAAGGCGCTCAACGGCGAGTACGGTGGCTACCGCAAGATCCTCATTAAACTGGAGGATGGCGAGT
>CABSYS010000318.1:0-2140 GCA_902482045.1 uncultured Collinsella sp. | reverse complement strand
AGCTTGGCAAACTGACCGTCCTCGAGCACCACGACATCGCGGGTGGCGTCGATGAGCGCGATGACGTCGGAGGCAACGTAGGAGCCGGTCTCGCCCACGCCGACCACAATCGGGGAGTCCTTGCGAGCAACGGCGATTACGCCAGGCTCGTCGGCGCACACGGCGGCCAGGCCGTAGGCGCCTACCACGTGGGTGCAAGCCTCGCGCACGGAGGCCATCAGGTCATGCGTCTCGGCATAGGCCTCCTCGATCAGATGCGCGAAGACCTCCGTATCGGTCTCGCTCTTAAAGTGATGGCCGCGGCCCTCCAGCTCCTCGCGCAGTTCGGCGAAGTTCTCGATAATGCCGTTGTGGACGATGGCAATGCGACCGTCGCAGCTGGTGTGGGGATGAGCGTTAACGACGGAGGGCTTGCCGTGGGTAGCCCAACGGGTGTGGCCGATACCGCAAGTTGCGTCGCTATCGATATTGGAAAGCTCGCTCTCCAGACCCGCAACCTTACCCACGCGGCGGATAACGTCGAGGTGCGCCGCGGCGCCCTCGCCCACCTCGAGCGCGACGCCCGAGGAGTCATAGCCGCGATACTCCATGCGCTTAAGGCCTGTGACCAGGATGTTCTTTGCAATATCAGAGCCGGTGTAGCCGACAATTCCGCACATAGGATAAATCCCTTCGTCCGCGTGACTGCAAAACGTCCACGCACATGGGCGCTGAGACGCATAACGTTCGAGTATTGTACTCACGCAGACGCAAGCTGATATACCAGAAGTGGTACCTCAACTTGGATACCACTCGATACACACATGCCCAAACCACCACGATGGGGGCAGGCACCTTTGTGGTGGTTTGGACCGAGGCGGCGGCCTATCCCGGCGAAAGATCTCGATCTGTAACATCTGGGGCTCCGGAAGCCGGCTTGGTGTTACAAATCGAGACATTACGGTTCGGTCCCTGCACCACGTCTCGATCTGTAACAGGTAGAGCCGGTTTTGCCGCCCAGATGTTACAGATCGAGACAATTGAAGGTCCGGGCAGCTCAAACCACCACAAAGGTGCCTGTCCCCTTCGTGGTGGTCGCGCTGGTAACGGCGTTTGCCCAGATAAAACCTGCCAAAATAAACCTGTCCCTAATTGGCAGGTTTTGACACCTCAGAGGCGGGCGATGCTACAATCTGGCTTGTACTTGAAACGCATCAAAGGGGCCGCTATGGCAAAGGTAAAAATCAGCGACGTCGCGCGCGAGGCCGGGGTTTCGCTGGGCACGGTTTCCAACGCGCTCAACCACCCCGAAAAGCTGCGCCCCGAGACCCTCAAGCTCATCAACGAGACCATCAATCGCCTTGGCTACCTGCCCAACCAAAGCGCCCGTCAGCTCGCGGGCGGCGCCACCAAGTCCTTTGGCCTGGTGCTCCCCCGTCTCGATCACGGCTTTTCGCTCCAAATCGCCAGCGGCGCCCACAACGAGGCCCGCAAGCACGGCTACGACTTGCTCATCGCCAACGCCGATAACGACGATATTCTTGAAGACCATTACCTGCGCTACTTTATGGGCACCCAGATGTCCGGCGTCATGGTTCAGCCCATGGCATCCCCCGACTGGCACCCCGCCATGACCAAGATGCCCGTGCCGATCGTCCATCTGGACATCCATTGCTCCGAGCCCGGCTACTACGTAGCGGCCGACAACGAGGCCCAGGGTCGCATCATTGCCGAACTTGCCATCGCCCGCGGCGCGCACCATATTGTCGTCGTCGGCCGAGCAGCATTTATGCAACTCACCCTGCGCGTCCTTGGCATTCATAAGGCGCTCGCCCTGCACCCCGATATCAAGATCGAAGTCATCGACGCCGGCGAATGCAATACCGCTGCCGACGGCTACGGCATCGGTGCCCAAATCGCCGAGCGCCCCGCGGACGAACGTCCCGATTTTGTCGTCGGCCTGACCGATGTGTTGGCCTCGGGCGTTATCTCGGCGCTGGTCGACAAGGGCATCTCTGTCCCCGGGCAAGTACGCGTAGCAGGCTGCGATGGCAACCCGCTCGCTTGGAGTGGATCGGTCCCGCTCACTACGGTAGCGCCCCCGGGCTACGAGATTGGCCGCAAGGGCGTTCAATTGCTCATGGAGCAAATCGAGAACAAG
>CABSYS010000317.1:0-2143 GCA_902482045.1 uncultured Collinsella sp. | reverse complement strand
CGCTCGAGACCGACTTTAACCTGTGGAAGTCGTTTGTCGAGGCAGCGGCAAAGGTCAAGCAGGCTCGCTAGTTCACGGACAGCACAACAGACAAGGGCGCCCCGCCGGCCACATGGTCCGACGGGGCGCCCTATTACCTATATGCTGCCGGCACGCAGCCCAAGGCCCGCAAGCTCTTATTCGGCCGCCTCGCGCAGGGCCGACATCGTAGCCGCATATTGCTGCTGCAGCGCATGCATTCCCTCGCGAGCGCCGTCAACGGCATCAGCGCCACGCAGCGCTTCGGTCACCACGACCGCCGGCTCGTACAGATTATCGAATCCCAGGTTCTGGCTCACGCCCTTGAGCGTGTGCGCTGCCATAAACGCTTCCTCGGCGTCTCCTGCCGCCATGGCAGCCTCCAACTTGTCCATGCTCTCGTCATCTAAAAACTTGAGGGCAAAGCGGGCAAGCATTTCCCCGCCCATCAGCCGAGCACACGCGTCATCATAATTAGCGCCGATCTTCTCATACGCCTCACGCATGGAAATCATGGATTAAAAACTCCTTTGGTCAAACTAAATCGTAGGAAACGCGACGACATCGGCGGGGCGTGCCAATGTCTCGGCAATTTGGTCTTGCACCTCGAGCAAACAGTCGAGCAGCAACGGGTTAAAGGTGCCGCGCTTACCGTCCAGAATCATCTTGATCGCTTCCTCGTGCGGGATAGCGTCCTTGTACACGCGCACGCTCGTCAGGGCATCGTACACGTCGGCCACCGAAACCACCTGTGCGGCAATGGGAATTTCGTCGCCCTTAAGGCCATCGGGATAACCCTTGCCGTCCCAGCGCTCGTGGTGCCAACGCGCAATCTGGTACGCATATTCCATAAGCGCATTGCCGGCGTGATGGCTACCCAGCTCACGCAGCATGTCGGCGCCGATCGTGGTATGCGTCTTCATAATCTCGAACTCCTCGGGCGTAAGGCGTCCGGGCTTGTTGAGAATCGCATCGTCAATCGACATCTTGCCGATATCGTGCAGCGCCGAAGCCAGGGCGATCGTGGAGCGTTCCTCATTGTCAAGGAAGATGGTGCCGCTACGCTGGACTAGACAGCCAAGCAGCAGCTCGGTCAGCTTTTCGATGTTCGTAACGTGCCTGCCGCTCTCGCCATTGCGAAGCTCCATGACGCCGGCCATGATGTCGATGAGCATGCGACTGTTCTTGACGCGCTCGTTGTACTGCTGGGACAGCAGGTTCGTCAGGCGGCGCTGTTTGGCGTATAGGCGGATGGTGTTGCTTACACGGCGGCGCACGACACGGGAGTCAAACGGGCGGTTGATATAGTCCGAGGCGCCCAGCTCGTACGCGCGCAGAACCATATCATCGGAATCTTCGCTCGAAATCATGATGACGGGCAGATTGTCACTAACCGATCGGCGCGACAGATCGGCCAGCACCTCAAAGCCGCTTACGCCCGGCATGACAATATCCAGCAGCACGAGCGACAACTCATCGCCATAGCGGTCGACCATGTCGAGCGCCGCACGACCGTGGTCGGCCTCGAGGATGCAATACTCGTCCTTGAGCATCTCGCTGAGAATGGCTCGGTTCATCTCGGAGTCATCGACAATAAGCACCAAAGGCTTTTCGCTTTGGAAGGCCTCGATGGAATCGGCATCGGTCACGACCGTACCGGCTTTTGCCTTAGCGCGGCTCAATAACTGGACAGCGCGGCCAACGCCCTCATCGACCGTCTCGCCATGAATGCGAACGCCACCAACACATGCCGTCAAGCTCACGTACTCATGGCCCGGAATAATCGTGGAATGAACGGCTTCGGATACCTGATGCAAGCGACGGGCGAAGTCATCGGAGGGAATATCGGGCATGACGACCACAAACTTGTCGCAGCCATAGCGCACAAGCTCGTCAGTCGAACGAATTCCGCTGCGTATGGCTGTCGCCACAGCACCGAGTGCAAGGTCGCCGGCATGACGGCCACACGTATCGTTGAAGGCCCTAAAATCATCAAGGTCAATCATCGCAACGCCGGCATTCATGCGGGCGCCACGAAGCTTTTCCTCGTAATATCGGCGATTGCGCACACTCGTCAGCACGTCGGTGTAGACAAGGTCCTCTTCTGCAGCCTCTTGCTCATCGA
>CABSYS010000316.1:0-2145 GCA_902482045.1 uncultured Collinsella sp. | reverse complement strand
GCGCATGTCTCGTGGGCTCGGAGATGTGTATAAGAGACAGCATCGTGACCCGCGGGCTCAAATTTCTCGCTGCCCCGCGCCACAGGCTCTTCCATGATGGAACGCATGCGCTTGGCAGACGACTCGGCGGCAAACAGCTCGGACATTAACATTAACGCCTGGTCAAAGGGCGCATAGATACGGCTCACCATAAGCAGGAAGGCAAACATCACCAAAAAGTCGACCTGCCCGGAGGCGACCACCGCGGCACCCGTAACCAGCGTGGTGGCAATGCCCAGACGCAGGATGACAAAGGCGGAGTTGACCAAAAGCCCGTTAGCGAGCTCGCCCTTGGTGGTCTCGCGCTCCTCGGCATCGATCACGGCGTTGAGACTCTCAAGATAATGGGCCTCCTGGTTGGTGGCGCGGATCTCGCGAACGCAGTCGAGCGTCTCTTGAATCGCCTCGGTAACCTTGACCTTCTCGGCGCGCACGCGATCGAACACCGGGGTCATGGGGCCGCGTGTTAGATACAGCACGGCAAAGGCCACGGGAACGCTCCAAAACGCCGCGATCGCCAGCTGCCAGCAAAAGAACAGCGACGCCACGAACACAATGGCGCTTGCGATGATGGCACCCCAAAGCTCTCCCAGCACGTGGCTGTAGGCGTGCTCCATGGCCTGGACGTCGCCCATGATAGTCTCGGTTAAATCGGCCAGATCACGACGACCAAAAAACGACAGCGGCAGTTTGCGCAAGCGCTCGGCGATCTCCATACGCTGCTTGCCGCACTCCTCGTAAAAGATGCAGTAGGTGTAGTAATACTGCTGCCAGTTAGAGGCAAAGAGCAACACGAAAAAGACCAGGAGGCCACCCACGATCGGCAGGGCATCCGGCAGGTCAGCCCCGCTGGCGAGATGCTCGACAAAGCCGGCCATAACCAGGAATAAAAAGCCCATGCCGGCCATGGTAATGAGATTGGTGAGCGTGGTCCAGAAAATGCCGCGTTTTACGCCGGCGACGCCTTTATCGGATAGGAAATACTTCTTTTGGAATGAGGCGAACATTTAGGCCTCGCCTCCCTTCGTGACGGCGGCATCCGCGGTCGCTGCAGTGATTTTCCAGCTCGCGGCCTGTTCGTATTCGGCCCACATCTTGGCATACAGACCCTCTTGGGACAGCAACTCGGCATGGGTACCCGACTCCTGCACGCTGCCCTGGTTGAGCACCACGATTTGGTCTGCGCCCACCACAGTCGAGAGTCGGTGCGCAATCATAATGACTGTGCGACCAGCCGCCAGCTTGCTAAAGGCGCGCTGGATGAGCGCCTCGTTCTCGGGATCGGCAAACGCCGTGGCCTCATCGAGCACCACGATAGGCGCGTCTTTAAGGATCGCGCGGGCGAGTGCCACGCGCTGGACCTCGCCGCCCGAAAGATATGCTCCGCCGGCACCGAGCATGGTATTGATGCCCTGTGGGAGCTTGGCCACAATGTCGTCGCACTGAGCTGCGGAGAGGGCCGCACGCACTTCGTCGTCAGTGGCCGTAGGCTTGGAGGCGCGCACGTTATCGGCAAGTGTTTGCCGGAACAGCTGGTTGGTCTGGAACACAAAGGCGACCTGGTCCATAAGCTCGTGCGGATCCATATCGCGAACGTCCACACCGCCTACGAGCACTCGACCCGAGGAGACATCGCAAAAACGCGGGATCAGGCTTGCGCAGGTTGACTTACCGCCACCCGAGGGACCCACCAGGGCGAGGGTGCTACCCGCGGAAACGCTAAAACTCACATGGCTAACGGCAGGTGCTTCGGCACCCTCGTACGTAAAGCTCACGTCCTCAAATCGCACGTCGCCGCCGGCAGGGTGCTTGGGTTGGGCGGACACGGAGAGCTGCTTGGAATCCATGACGCTTCGAATACGAGCCAGCGAATCGGCACTCATCTGAGAGGCCTCGCCCACAAACATGAGCTTGGTCATGGCCGTCGGTACCACGGCCGAAAATATCGCGTAAAACGTGAAGTTGGCCATAAAATGCGCGAAGTCCGTCTCGCCCGGCGCCAACAGCAACGCCACGGGCAACAGGAATGCCACGAGGCCGTTGAGCGTGGTAAGGTTGAGTACCCTGTCTCTTATACACATCTCCGAGCCCACGAGACATGCGCAG
>CABSYS010000315.1:0-2146 GCA_902482045.1 uncultured Collinsella sp. | reverse complement strand
TCTACACCTATTAAGTCGTCGGCAGCGTCAGATGTGTATAAGAGACAGACTTATAGCTGATCTTGCCGTTGTTGCCCAGGTAGGAATTGACATGCGTCGCGGTCGCCTTGGATGACGTGTCATTCCACCTGGGATTGAGCACGTCGGACGCGGTGCCGGTCGCGTTGGGATTCTTGTCGGTATGAAGTTCGTCAATAAATGCCAGGCGTGCGGTTCCGGCGCTAAACGACAGGTTTCCGCTCTCGTCGGCAACCACGGCGTCCGCAAACTGTGCAGCATGCCTGCCGGCAAACTCGATGACGGTGATGCCGTGGTCGAGCTTGCGGCTGGCGTCCGCTATCTCAAACTCATCCTGGTAGTAATAAAGGCGGTCGCTCGCCAACTGCTCCTTCGCGGGCTGCGTGCAGGCGGGATCCGTGTAAATGGGCGTCTGCTTCTGGAAGAAGTAGTACCGGTTGGTGGCGGCGGGCTTAAAGTTGGCGATCGTGTCGCCCAGGTCCGGATCACCACTCCACTTGTTGGCATAGAAGGCAACAGACTTGGAGCCCTGCTCGTCGATCGCATTCTCGTCGATATACTTCTTCAGCGCTTCATCAGGGGTGAACAGGTTTTCGCGCGCGATAGCCTTGACGCTCGAAGCATACTTCACGCGGATGGGATCGACATCGTTGACCGTAAGCGTGCCCTTGGTCTCGTCAACGTCAAAGTTGCGCAGCGGGATCAACGACGCGGGGATCTTGACCTCTACAATATCGCCCTGCTGGGGGCCGCCCGCCGCGGCGCGCTGGACGGTAATGACCAGGTTCGCGGCTTCGCCGGCAAAGGCGTAGGCATCGACATTGCCCGTGGTGGACTTTACCGGATCGACAAACGTCGTGCCGTTGTATTCGACTTCGGTAAAGTTGTCGACCTGCATATAGTCGCCCAGCTCGTCGGTAAACGTGATGTAGCCGGACTTATTGGCGTAGCCGTCATGGGTTTCGGTCGGGTAGCCAACAACCTCGGTGATGCTCTCGGAGATATCCTTGAAGATATCCTCGAGCTCCTTGGCGTTCTTCGCCGACTTGTAGTAATTGGCATTTTCTGCACGCGCACCGAAGTTGATGGTCCATTCGCCCCAGTAAGAAATACTGGACGAGGCCGCAGGATAGTTGCTCGACACGGCGTGCATGAACTTATTCTCGTTAATCGTACTGGAGGCCGTGGGGTCGGCGCTGGGATTCGCGCCGCTAAAAATGCCAATGGTGTAAATGACGGTGCCGTCTTTCTTCATGCTATTCGCCTTGTTGATGGCGCCATTGGCAACCGAGGGCTCAAAGCTGCTGTAGCTCGTGGGCGAACCATCGGTAAAGAACAGGACAACCTTCTTGGCGTCCGCTCGGCCAGAAATGTCCTTGGCAAGATCCATGCCATAGTCGGCACGTGTGGCGCCGGCAGGTGAAATGGAGCTGACCGTACTCTTGAGGCTGTTTACGCCATCGCCCAAGCAAGGCGTCGGGCTCTTCATGATCTGCGAATAGTTGTAAGTGTGGCCGCCTTCACGATAAGTGCCGTTGCCGACCTCATCAGTCTTATAGCCCGAGAACTTTACAATTGCGACCCGATGCTGCTTGGACTCATCCGAGATCTTTGCATTTTCTTCGGCGATCTTTTCGATAAAGCTATTGGCCGCGGTCTTCAGCGCATCAATGCGCTTGGTGCGGTCGCTTGAGCTCATAGGATCGTTCATTGAGCCAGAAGCATCCAGCACCAGTACAATGTCGAGCGGCTTGGGGACCGTCGTCGTCGTGTTGGACGTCGAGGATATCGCCGAAAGTGTGGTGAGGAAGTCTGACCCCTCGCCGGCCTCGACTGTCTTGTCGGTCCAGATTCGGCCGACGTTTTGTGTCGTGATTTTGCCGCTGTCGTCAGAGCCGGCGGCCCAATACGTCCAGTTGTCGCTTGTATGGGGGTCGACGATCTTTCCGCTTACTGTCGGTCCGTCCATTCCGGTGCTGGACCTGGCGTTGGCCTCGGGCAGCATGGCAAATGCTGCAGCCGGCAACACAAGCACTACGGCAAGTATCACCGCCAAGAGACCCCTCGTGTACTTACTCATCGCGTCTCCCTTCTCGCGGTCTCAGACCTTGCATCAGCCTAAAGTTAC
>CABSYS010000314.1:0-2158 GCA_902482045.1 uncultured Collinsella sp. | reverse complement strand
AGAAACCATGCTTCATAACTGCTTGGAAAGTTCGGATTTGACTATCTTATTGTCTCGATCTGTAACAGTTAGACGGTTAAAAGTGGGCTACGTGTTACAGATTGAGATCTTTCAGCCCTGGTCGCCCATTCGTCTAAATCTATAACAGTTAGGATTGAAAATCCCTGCTACATGTTACAGATCGAGACAAACGGCCTGCACGGGCCGAACCAAAACAAAAAAGGCCGCATGCGAACCCGTGGAGGGATTCGCATGCGGCCGACAGGGGATACGCGGCTGAAGTTAGGCCATAAGCAGGCCGGTCTCCGCGACGTTCTTGTACCAGTACGCGCTCGCCTTGGGATAGCGCTTCTGGGTCTCAAAGTCGATGTAGAACAGGCCATAGCGCTTGTTATAGCCATTGGTCCAGGAGAACTGGTCCTGCAGCGACCACACAAAGTAACCGGCGACGTTTACGCCGCCGTCGATTGCCTTGAGGATCCATGCGAGATGCTGACGCATGTAGTCGATGCGAGGGGCGTCGTCGATAAAGCCGTCCTCAAAGTCGTCCTTATAGCCCATGCCGTTCTCGGTGATGTAGATCTTCTTGTAGTTGGGGTAATCGTTCTTAATGCGCAGCAGCAGGTCGTACAGGCCCTCGGGATAGATGATCCAGTCCCAATCGGTGGTGGGTACGCCTTCGCGCACGCATGACTCGCCCACGCCCTTGAGGAACCAGCGCGAGGAGCCCTTGTCGCCAGTGCCATTGTGGTTGATGTCGTTTTCGCCCTCGGCGGCGCGCAGGAACTGGCACTTGTAGGTGTTGACGCCCAGGCAATCGTTGTAGGGGAGCGCGGCGGTCAGCGCGGCGATGTCCTCGTCACGAACGTCGAGCTCGCCGCCGGCGATATGGGCCAGCTTGGTCGCAGCCTCCATGGTGTCGGCTGCATAGTGGCCACGGAAGGTGGCGTCGAGTACCCAGCGGTTGTTGATGACGTCGGCCATGCGAGCCGCCTCGCAGTCGGCAGCGCTGTTGGGATCGAGGGGATACTTGGGCTCCAGGTTCTGGACAATGCCGATCTCGCCCTCAAAGCCGCCCTCATGGAAGGCAACGACAGCCTTGGCGTGGGCCACCATCATGTTGTGCATGAGCTGGAAGGCCTTGTCCAGGCGGTACTTCTCGCCGTGCGGCCAGTTGCCAACGATAAAGCTGCCCTCGGCGGTTGCGGGAATCTCGTTAAAGGTGAACCAGTGCTTGACCTCGGTGAACTCGGCAAAGCAGAACTTGGCGTACTCGACAAAGGCGTCGATCGTCGTGCGCGTCAGGAAACCCTCGTCGCCGTTCTGGTAAAAGGCCTCAGGTGTATCAAAGTGATCAAGCGTGACATAGGGGATAACGCCGGCATTATTGCAGGTGGCAAAGAGCTCGTGATAGAAGGCAACACCCTCGGGGTTAATCTCGCCAGTGCCGTTGGGGAAGATGCGGCTCCAAGCGATGGAGACGCGGATACCGTTGATGCCGAAGCGCTGGCACAGGTCGATATCGACCGGGTACTTGTTGTAGAAATCGCTTGCGGGATCGGGGGAGAAGCGACCCTGAGCTGCCAGGAAATCGTCCCAGGGCACTTTGCCCTTGCCGTGCGTGCGGGTCTCGCCCTCAACCTGGTAAGCGGCGGTGGCGCCGCCAAACACAAAGCCGTCGGGGAACTGCATGGGGTTGGTCATGAGTCATCCTTTCTGTGGGATACGAATAGGGAGAGGTGCCCGAACCGGGAATCCGGGCACCAACAGAGGGAGGAACTAGTCGAGGTTCTCGCGGAGCCACTTGATGGCGCCAGCGGGGTCGCGGGTAAGGTCGATATATTCCTTACCGCGGGGAGCGAGCAGCTTAATGCCCAGGCGATCGGTGTCGGCCTTCATGTCGTTGTAGTAGCTACGAACCTGCGGGGCGAGCACGATAACGTCGAACTGATCCATGATGGCAGTGTGCTGGCCATAGGCGCCTGCGGAGGAAGCGATGTTCTCTCCGGTCTGCGCAGCACCTTCCTTGATGGCGTTGGCGAGCATGGCAGAGGTGCCGGCGCCGGCGCACAGGACGAGGACCTTCAGGCCATCGACATCCTTCTTAGCGGATGCGTCGGCTGCGGGCTCGGGCTGATCGGCGACAGGCTCGCTGTCG
>CABSYS010000313.1:0-2161 GCA_902482045.1 uncultured Collinsella sp. | reverse complement strand
TCTTCGGCTCGTGCGGAATCTACGAAAATCTCAACCCGGCCCCTCGGACCGGAGCTGCGGCAACTTTGCTGCGAATCCTCGTGTCCGTTGAGCGGCGCGCCCCACGCATAACCATTATGTCGGTAGGCTGATGCGTTGCATCCCTGATGGCTACAGGGTTGAAACGAAGGTGGACAGGCGGCGGAGACCTTCGTCCAAATCCTTGTCGGAAACGCAATAGCTGAGGCGGACGTGGCCTTCGGTGCCGAAGCAGTCGCCCGGGACTAGGGCTACGTTTGCTTCTTTGATGGCTTTGATGCAGAAGGCTTCGCTTGTTAGGCCGAATTGTTTGATGCTCGGGAAAGTGTAGAAGGCTCCCGCCGGTTCCACTACGTCGAAGCCCATGGCACTTAAGGCTGCGAGTACGCGTTCGCGACGGGTTCGGTAGACTTCGAGCATGGGGGTGGGGTCGACGGTGAGGGCTCGGGCTGCGGCGTCCATTTCGAAGGAGACGGCACTCGATACTAAGTATTGGTGAGCCTTGGCAATCTCGGCGATGACGGGGGCTGCTGCTGCGAGCCAACCTAAGCGCCAGCCGGTCATGGCCCAGGGCTTGGAGAAGCTCTCGATGATCACCGTCTGCTCGCGTAGCTCCGGGTGGCGCTGGGCAAATCGTTCGTAGCCGTCCACATAGACGAGGCGGTTGTATACGTCGTCGCAGACTACGTAGATGCCCGCCTGCTCCGCTACGCGCGCCACGGCGTCAAGAGATACCGCGTTGAGAATGCAGCCCGTGGGATTGTTGGGCGAGCAGATAACGATGGCCTTGGTCGCCGGGGTCACACAGGCGCGAAGCGCTTCCTCGTCAATCTGGAATTGCGCAGGCTCCGTATCCAAAAAGACCGCTTTGGCGTGATTGGCCACGACGATGCTCTCGTACAGGCCAAAGGCCGGCGTGGGGATGATGACCTCGTCGCCGGGGTTGAGCATGGCCATAAATGTTGCCGACAGGGCCTCGGTCGCGCCGTCGGTCAGAATGACCTCGTCGGCAGAATACGTAAGGCCCGCATCCCCCATGTAGGCAGACAGTGCCTCGCGCAGGGCGGGACGGCCGTTGTTGGGCGGATAGTGCGTATCGCCGCGGTCGAGCGAGGCCGTCACCTCGGCGCTAATCACATCGGGCGTGGGAAAATCGGGCTCGCCGAGCGCGAGCGCAATGCATCCCGGATGCTGCGCGGCGAGTGCGTTGATCCGGCGGATGCCGGAGGGCTTGAGCGTGGCAAGCGAGGTATTCATGGGCAGACGCATGGCGTTCCTTTCGTAAGGGTTGCACTAGGATAGCGCGGCGAGGCGTCACCAGACGGTGTAACCTAAACGGAAACGGACTGGAAAGGAGGCGGCATGGAGACGACCGCACGGGGCGATGTACCAAAAACGCTGCATAACATCGCGTTTGTCAGTATTCCCGAGAGCGCCGATCTTGAGTTTTTACTCTGGGACCTGCAGGATGCCATCGCCGCCTATGCCCGGCTTTCCGGCACCGCGCTCCCCCGCCCGGTTGATTTGAAGGCGGATGATGCCGACGGCGTTGCCGATGGCATCGTACTGGTCATTGAAGATGTGGCTGACGATGAGACGTTGACAGCTATCGAGCAGGCTCTTGAGCGCTTTGGCGGTACGGGAACGCGTGTCTATGCCGCGATTCGAGCCGCGCAAGAGGGCGCTGAGCAGGCGCGTGGGACCGCCGTTCGTCTGTACAAGGCATGCGAGCGCCATGACCAATTGTGGTGCGGCGGAGTTGTCATCTGTGCCGGTGGCGGCATCGCAGCGCTTCACCATTCCCCACGCATGGGTCTCTTACGCCGGCCTTTTTCGGAAGCGATGGATAAGCTCGTAGGCGCCGTTCGCATAGGCTGCTCCATTGAACATGCGCAGCTGCTTGGCGGCGGCGATGCCGGTAGTGTCGACGTCGACGGCATGGTGCGCGTCAAGCCTGCCGTGCCCGCACCAATCTGGCGCGCCATCATCAAACGCCTCGGCACCCATGCTCAATCAAGTATCTAAATTAGAGAGCTGCCCAGTCAACGGCCTCGCGCCAGCGCTCGACAAGGCGTTCCAGGCGCCATGTCGCATCTGTCTCTTATACACATCTCCGAGCCCACGAGACATGCGCAGATCTCGT
>CABSYS010000312.1:0-2172 GCA_902482045.1 uncultured Collinsella sp. | reverse complement strand
CGCTCATATGGCGTGGTCTGGAAACTCTTTGGCGAGGATCAGCATGAATCTTGTTATGTCGTCGAGTTCGTTGGCAAAAGTCATGTGTCGCTTTTGGGCTACGTAAGCGTTTCGGGTGAGGTGTACAAGGTGGACCGCCCCGTTAGCGAGGCTCGGCTGTCCAACGATCCCGACATGGAACTGGTCCTTGACGAGTCGGATTCCAGTATTGGTGAGATTATGGTAAGGGAAGCCAGCGGTGCAATGCGCGCATGCGCGCGAACCGTCGGCTCTCCCGAAGGCCCCATGCGCGAGCAGTCCGATCACGAGACATGGAATTCGGCCCGCTCCCTTCCTTACGGCGAGTTCATGGCATCGATGTTCCTGCGCTACGTGATATTTGCCAACTCCGAAAGCGCTATTGCGAACACGGCGGGCGTCGACGGTCTCGATGCGGACATGCAAAATGTTGTCGACAAGATCAAGCTCGTAAAGTTGCCCGAGCCGGTCGAGGTGTTTTTGGGCTTTAACACGGCACCGCTCCCCGATGCTATCGAGACGCTGCTTTACCGCGTTGACCATGCCGAGAATCCGAGCGGTATCGAGCGTTATGCCGCCGCCCTTATGAGCGAGGTCGACTTGCCCCGTCTGCGCACCATTGCCGCCAAGTCCGAAATGAGCCTGGCGCGCATCGATCGGTCAAAGCTTTTCTATCTCAATTTTGATCGTAGCCTGCTGGACCAGGACGAGATTGACATGCTGCTTGCCATCGAGTGCCGTCTCAACCGCCTCTCTGGCATCCTCGAGCGCATCGGGGCCGGATTGGCCCCTGCGGCATCCTCGCCGAGCCTTGAGGGCTGCGCGCTCTTTGATGCATGGCATATCGCCAAGACGACCAACGATGTTCCCCGACTGCTCGATACGGCCTCGAGCGATAACCCGTGGGGCAAACCGGGTACGGTGGCTTGCCAGTCGGGCGGTGAGTGGGATGTGCGTACCCGCTTCGCGCGTATTGTCGAGGCGCTTAACGTGGTCACACGGCTCGACTATACCTATCGGGCAAACGTTGCCGAGGGGATTATGCTCGTTCGGTTTGGGCGGTCTGTCGTGGATGCCATGCCACAACGTGAATACGACGCTCAGGATGACGCCTGGCGCGAGCTGGACGAGGACATGCGCGCGATCTGGGCCGCGGAGCACGATGCGCGCGTGGCACTTACGCTTGCGGCAGCGTGTTTTGCCGCGGGCACCTGCATCACGCGCTGCTATGTGCAGATTGCTGCTCCCGACAGTGAGCAGGGCGAGCGCGTTGTCGCAACGTATTTCTTTGGGCGCGCGGCCTATCTGGCCGATTGCGTGCCTGTTGCCAAGGATCTTGAGAGCATGGACATGGACGATATGCCGTGCAAGCGTGTGCTTGAGGCGTATGAGTCAACCGCTCCGGAGACGATTGAGCCTGCGGAGGTTCATGCTCGTCCGCGTGATGACCATCGCACACTGCCGCCGGCGCTGCGCGATCTGCTGCTTGCCGATACGGCTGACGAGTTGGAGGTCATGGAAGAGGACGACGACCCATACGTGGCCCGCGTTGTTGAATTGCGCGAGCAGGCAAAAGTCGACCGTACAGGTGCCTTTGAAGGCTTTTCCCGTCTTGTCGAGGAGTTGGAGGCTAAGTGCGCCGTCGCCGAGCTTTTGGCGACAGGTCCGGTTCAAACGCAGTTTTGCGATAACCAGCTGGTGCGCATGGTGCTACCGGTGTTGGAAGAAGACCGCTCTGTGCGAATCCTTCGTGCGCCCGATGCGCTGTACTTTGCCCAGCACGAGATCTGCAGTTTTTACGCCGAGCAAGAGGACTTTGAACGAGCGCTGCCCGAGGTGCGCCATCTTTACGATCTGGCGCGCTCGTCCATGCAATCGCACTTTGCGCTCATCAACGTGCTTGCGCGTCTGGAGCGCTTTGACGAGATTATCGAGGTGGCGCGCCACGGCCTACGTATTGCCAGCGATCGTTCTGCAATCGGCTACCTGTTCTATCGCTTGGCGTTTGCCTATTGGAATTGCGATCAGCTCGACCTGGCGCTGGCTTGTTACCGTCTGGTGCCGCGCGGCGAGGAGTCGGGCAGCAGCGCGCTGGAAGAAATGCAGGGCCTTATGAACGAGATGGGCGTCAGCGAGCCTCCGGCGTTCGAGGAA
>CABSYS010000311.1:0-2187 GCA_902482045.1 uncultured Collinsella sp. | reverse complement strand
GAGATCTGCGCATGTCTCGTGGGCTCGGAGATGTGTATAAGAGACAGGGCCAAGGATCACCGGACCGGAGTTACCGAGGCTCTGCAGGAAATCCATCATGCCCTGGTTAATGGCAGCCATGGGGCCGGAAATACCGAGCATGACCAGGCCGACGATGGCGGTAGAGCACAGCGGATACAGGAAGATTGCCTTCAGGCCATTAAGGCTCGCGGGAATTTTAGAGAAAACCTTCTCGAGCAGCAAAATGACATAACCGGCGAGGAAGCCGCCGACGATGCCGCCCAGGAAGCCAAAGCCTACACCCGAGCCTCCAGCGTCGATCATGCCGGTATCGGCGTTAACGGGCAGACCCTGGATGGCAATCATACCGGCAACAAAGCCGGGGACGAGCGCCGGGCGCTTGCCGATGGACTCGGCGATGTAAGCGGAGAGCACCGGAACCATGAGGTTCATGGCGATACCGCCGATAATCTTGAGCATCGCGGCAAAGCTGTTGTAGTCGGCAGCCGTCGAATCAAAGGACGTGATGCCCCACAGGAACGAAATGGCGGTCAGAACACCACCGGCAACGACGAAGACCAGCATGTGGCTGACGCCGTTCATGAGGTGCTTGTAGATGACGTGACCGATGGACTCCTTCTCCTCGACCTCGTCCTCGACATCGGCGGCAGCGGCAACCGTGTCGTCGCCCTTGGCGGCGAGCGCGCGGTCGATCAGCTTTCCGGCGGCCTCGACGGACAGGGCCTTGGAAACACCGACGGAAACCATGGGCTTACCGGCGAAACGCTCAGCCTGGACATCCTTATCGGCTGCGACGACGACGGCCTTGGCACCGGCGATCTCACCCTTCGTGAGCTCGTTCTCGACACCGACCTGGCCATGAGTCTCGACCTTAATGGTCAGACCTCGCTCGGCAGCTGCCTTCTCCAGCGCCTCCTTCGCCATGAAGGTGTGCGCAATGCCGGTCGGGCAACCGGTCGCGGCGATGATGTCAAACTTAGCCATGTGTCCCTCCTTCTTGAGTACAGCGCCCGCGGGCGCTCCCCTATACGCGCTTCAATGCGCGTTTTTCCACACTTGAAAGATACCAACCTACCGTCTGCGTGAGAAGAGACAAGGCGCAATTCTCCGGTGAAAGGTTCTTTCATAACCGTAAACGGTAAGTGAAAGTTTACCATCAACACTTGAAACGGCAAGGTGTATCTTGTAATTGAAAATGCCCGTATACTAAGGCATTGAAAAACGAGTCCGATTTTCAATGCCAACCAGGAGCCATCCATGACCGATAGCAGCAAGAGCGCGCTCTCCCTTATTAGCACGCACAAAGGGTACAGCGATTCCGAGCAGCGCATTGTCGACTATATATTGGAGCACCAGTCCGAGGCGCCGCGCCTAACGGCCGCCCAGCTCTCACGAGCTGCTGCCACGTCCGAGGCGACGGTCTCGCGCTTCTGCCGCAAACTGGGCTTTGGCAGCTTCCGCAGCTTTCAGTTTTCGTTGGCACGCGACTTGGAGAGTCAGCGCAACGAGGGCCTGACCGACGAGGTCTCGCTCGACAATATGGAGCAGAGCCTTAAAAATATCCTCGCCGCTAAGGTGAGTGAGCTTAATGCGACCATCGACGGCATTGATCACGACACGTTGGCCGCAGTTGTGCACGCACTTAAGAATGCCGGCGTTATTGAGTTCGCCGCCGTGGGCAATACGAACGCGGTCGCGCTCGATGCGACATTTAAGTTTTCGCAGCTGGGCCTTCGCTGCATGGCAAGCACCATCAGCGAGACCTCGATTGGTTTCGCGCTCACGTTGCGCCCCGGCGACGTTATCGTGCTGATCTCGAACTCGGGTAAGTCGCGCCGACTGAATCGCATGGCGAAAGCGGCTCGCGACTGCGGCGCCACTGTAGTCGTCATCAGCAGCGACAGCAAGTCTCCACTTGCGCGCCTAGCCGACTACACCTTTAATACCGTCAATCACGAGGCGCTGCTCACCACGGGCGATTTCGCGTTCTCCAAGATGAGCGCCACGATGATCATAGAGGTCATCTACAACTTCCTGCTGCCCGAAATCGAGGACGCCCGAGAGCACATCAGCTACTACGAGGAGCTCATCCAACCGGATAAGGTCGTGGAATAGACACTGTCTCTTATACACATCTGACGCTGCCGACGACTTAATAGGTGTAGA
>CABSYS010000310.1:0-2190 GCA_902482045.1 uncultured Collinsella sp. | reverse complement strand
ATCTACACCTATTAAGTCGTCGGCAGCGTCAGATGTGTATAAGAGACAGCCTCGACCGTCTCGCCGGTGATGAGGTCGGCCATGATGTCGGCGCTGGCCTGGCTGATGGCGCAGCCGTGTCCGGTAAACGAGGCCTCCTCGATTACATCGTTCTCGACACGTAGCTGCAGGGTGAGTTCGTCACCGCAGCTGGGGTTGATGCCGTCGTGCTCGTGCGTGGGGGCATCCATCTCGTACTTGTAGTCGGGGTGCGAGTTGTGCTCCATAAACGTGGTGGAGGTGTACAGATTACCCATTGAACGTGCTCCAAACGTGATGCAGGCCGGCGATGAACTTGTCGATGTCGGCCTTGTCGTTGTAGAAGGCCACGCTGGCGCGGCAACAAGCAAGGTTTTCGACACCCAGCCAGGTAAGCAGCGGCTGCGCGCAGTGGTGACCGGCGCGGATGCAGACGCCGTCCATGTCCATGATGCTCGCGACATCGTGCGGGTGGATGCCCTTGACATTAAAGCTCACGACGCCGTGGTGGTTGTCCCAATAGATGGAGCCGATGATCTGGACAAAGTCGAGCTGCATGAGCTCGCCCATCAGGTAGTGGACGAGTGCCTGCTCGCGTGCCTGGATGTTTTCGTAGCCCACTGTGTTGACCAGGTAATCAAGCGCCGCGCCTGTGGCGAAGATGCCGGCGGCGTCCTGCGTGCCGGCCTCGAACTTCTCGGGGACGGGCGCCCAGACGGCGTCCTGCTCGGTGACCGAATCGATCATCTCGCCACCGGTGAGCATGGGCGGCATGGCGTTGAGCAGGTCCATCTTGCCCCACAGCACGCCGATGCCCATGGGGCCCATAGCCTTGTGCGCGCTAAAGGCAAAGAAGTCGGCGCCCAGGTCGGCCACATCGACCGGCATGTGCGGCAGCGACTGCGCGCCGTCGACGACCAGATAGCCGCCGTACTTGTGTACGAGCTTGCCGAGGTTCTTGACCGGATTCTCGACGCCCAGAACGTTAGAGACCTGACCCACGGCCAAGATCTTGGTCTTGGGGCCCACCTTGGCAAGCACTTCCTCGGTGGTGAGCTGGCCGGTCTTGGTGGGGTAGAGGTAGACGAGCTTGGCACCGGTCTCGCGGCAGACCTGCTGCCACGGGATCAGGTTGGAGTGGTGCTCCATGATGGTGATGACGACCTCGTCGCCGGGCTCCAGCACCGTGGGCGCAAAGCTCTTGGCGACCAGGTTGAGCGACTCGCTGGTGTTGCGGGTGAAGACGACTTCGTTGGCCTGGGAGGCGCCGATGAGGTCGGCAATCTGCTGGCGGACCTTGGCGATGGCATCAGTGGCCTCGACGGACAACGAGTACAAGCCACGCAGCGGGTTGGCGTTCATGCGCTGGTAGAAATCGCGCTCGGCGTCGAGCACGCAAGCGGGGCGCTGCGCGGTGGCAGCGCTATCGAGGAAGGCGATCTCGGGATGCTGCTGGAACAGTGGGAACTGGGCCTTGTAGGGGTTGGTCTCGATGTCTATGGTAGGCCAACCGCGCGAAGCCTCGTCGCTGGCGTCGAGCTCCATGGGCTCGGGGGCGGTGCAGGTATCGCATTTAACGTGCTCGGTATCGATCATACGAGCTCCTCTTCAAAGTTTTCGATCAGGTTGTTGCCCAGGCGGACGACGGCGGCGCGGGTGCGCTCATCGGTGGCGGAAAGCGCGGCGTCCTCCAGCTTGGCGCGGATGAACAGGTCCTCGGCGGCATTTTGGTCAAGGCCGCGACAGGCGAGATAGAACAGCTGCTCGTCACGGACGTGACCGATGGTGGCGCCGTGGTTGCCGGCGACGTCGTCCTCGTCGCAGAGGATGACGGGGACGGTTTTGTTGTCGACGCCCTTGTTGGCGAGCAGCACGGTCTCGCACTCGGTGCCGACGGCACCCTTGCAGCCGTGCACGAGGTCGATGGTGCCGCGGTAGACCTTCTTGGACGTGCCAGTCAGCACGCCGTTGGCGTCGATCTCGCACTCGGTCTTACGACCGCGGTGGCGCAGCTCGTAGTTAAAGTCGCGCACCTGTTCGCGGGCACCTAGGTAATCGGTATCGATCGTCACCTTGGCGGTGTCGCCCAGCAGGTCGCCAGCAAGGCCGGTGGCGTTGGCACCGGCACCCAGGACGGTGTGCTGCTGTCTCTTATACACATCTGACGCTGCC
>CABSYS010000309.1:0-2192 GCA_902482045.1 uncultured Collinsella sp. | reverse complement strand
CGCATGTCTCGTGGGCTCGGAGATGTGTATAAGAGACAGTTCTTGTACACAAAGCTATCGACGCCCGCCTCGCGAGCCTGATCGACAAAGGTGATCTCGGGCATGCCGGTCATGATAATGATGCGGCACTCGGGCAGCTGCTCCTTGATGCGCGCCGCCGCCACGATGCCGTTGGAATCATGCTCGGTGCATACGTCCATCAGTATCATGTCCGGGCGCTCCTTGAGCGCGACACCCAAGGCCTCGGAGGCATCGGCGATGGCGGAAACAACGGTCATATCGGGCTGGTCGCCAACGGAGCGCGCCAGGCTCTCGCGCAGGATGGCCTGGTCTTCGACGATCAACACGCGGATCATGAGCTTCTCCTTTGGAACGTGTCGTTGGCTTTAAGCGGAATGGATACCGTAAGCGTAAAGGGTGGGGCGGCATGGACCTCAAGGCTGCCACCCAGATTCTGTGCGACATGCCTCATACCAGGGATACCCGTTCCCTCGCGATACGATACGGGGGCCGGGGACCCGTCGTTAGAAACGGTCATCCGCGCAACGGCGCCGTCTTCCGACGTCTCCTGCCACAGACGCACGTGGACCCGATGCGCCTGCGCATGCTTGGTGGCATTGGTCGAGGCCTCGCGGATAATCTGCAAAAATGCGGCGGCGACACGCGCGTCCTCGGGCAGCGCACCCTCAACATCGATCTGCACACTCACCAGGCCAAAAGCATGGACGATATCGCCCAGCTGCTCTGCAGGCTCGCTGGCGCCGCCACTGCGCAAATCGGCGGCGATTGAGCGCAGCAACGGGTCAATCTGCTCGAGCGACTCATCATCCAGACGCCCCTCCTCCAAATAGCGATGGAGGATGGACAGGCGCTGACCGATTACATCGTGCACGCGGGCGCGTATGCGCAGGTAGGCAGCATTGTCGGCGACCTTTTTGACCTCTTCAATCTGCGCTTGAAGTTCTTGGCCCGCAAGCTCGAGCAGTCGGTTGGCATGTGCCAGGCGGTCATGAGCATGTGCGTACTCTGTCACATCAAGACCGATAATGCGCTCGAACGAACGGCCCGAAACCATAACGTCATCGTGCACAAACAAGCGAATCTCAGCGGGAGAAACCTCGACCACAACGCGCGCCTCACCAAAGCGGTCCAGGTTAATGCGCACGCGGTTCTTGCTGCTTTCGGGCATTTGCATGCTGAGTTTGCGCAGGCCGTTCCATGTGCCGCTCATATCGCCTAGGTCGGTGGGCATATGAAGTTCCACCAGGTTTTTGCGCATGCAGCGGTTCATGAGCAACGGACGGCCCCTCGGGTCTAGATACAGAATGCCCACGGGAATCACGTTGATGGTCTCGATCGTCGAGAACGTGGTGATGTCCTCCTGGCGGTTACGGACGTCCATCAAGAGCGCCGCGATGGAACGGAACAGGAAGAACGCTCCCTCTGCGATAAGGACAACGGTCCACGCCGAGCCCATGGCAAGCACCACCGGCGGTGTAACGGCGACAACAAGCAGCAGCTCGACCAGCATGACGGGGCGACGATAGCGCACCATAAGTACCACGCCATAGGCAAAGATCGCGGCATTGAGCCACAACGCTCCGCCCATTGCCCTGGCGCAAACGTCAAGCGGCGCCACCAGATACGAGCCAGACGACGCGAATAAGATGAGCGCCGAAACCACCAGGTGAAGCACAAGGCTCGCCTCGTAGGCGCAAATCACCTTACGGTTATAGGACGAGCGGCGCGACGCGATGAGCGGGACGTGGATCGTCTGCAGACACGCAGCCAGGGCAAAGACAACATCGAGCGCAACGATTTGGGGAAGAATGAGCGAAATCTGCATCGTCACTCACCCGCCCTCGGCATCAAGACGATCATGCGCAGCTGGCCGGGCTCGCCCTCAAAGCGGTATGCCACGTTGCGCCCTTGCAGAGCGCTTTCGAGCTCTTGCGCAGCGGGCGTCTGCGAAAGATCTTCATCATCGTTGGAAAAAAGCGTGGCGCGCAGCTCGACGCTGCATCGGTCATGGTCGCCCAAGTGATACATAAGCGCCGGATGGTCGGTGGTGTAGGCAAAAAACGCAAAGTCGTACACGCAGTCGTACAGGGCGCTTACCGTACTGGCGTGCAACGGACGCCGTATGGCGATAATCGAGGCGCAATCGATATCGATGGTGCGCAGGTCGCTTG
>CABSYS010000308.1:0-2226 GCA_902482045.1 uncultured Collinsella sp. | reverse complement strand
TGCGCATGTCTCGTGGGCTCGGAGATGTGTATAAGAGACAGGTGCAGACCTCGTCCAAGAACCAGCGGTCGTGCGTGACCACGAGCATCGCGCCCTGGCCGCGCTGCCAGCGGGCCTTTAAGTGACGCGCGAGCCAGTTGATGGTGCGCATGTCCAGGTGGTTGGTGGGCTCGTCGAGCATGAGCACGTCGTAGTCGCCGATCAGCAGGCGCGCAAGGTCCACGCGACGGCGCTGACCGCCCGAAAGCTCGCCCACCGTGCCCTCCCAGGGCACATCGCTAATGAGACCGGCGAGGATCTGGCGCGTACGCGGACTCGACGCGCACTCATACTCGGGAGTGTCGCCCACGACGGCATGATGCACGGTATCGGTGTCGACAAGTTGGTCCTTTTGGCCGAGCAGACCGATCGTGGTGCCGCGGCGATGCGTCACGCGGCCATCGTCGGGCTCCAGCGTGCCGGCGAGCACGCTCAGCAGCGTCGACTTGCCGTCGCCGTTTTTACCAACAATACCAATGCGGTCGCCCTCGCCCACGCCGAGCGTCACGCTATCGAAAATATGCTTGGTGGGAAACTCTAGGCTGATGGAATCGCATCCCAAAAGAATCGCCATATGCCCTGCTCCTTCGTAGAAATTCAACGTTGTCCATGATAGCAGCGAGCCCCACCCCAAACCACCACGAAGGTGCCTGTCCCCTTTGTGGTGGTCGCTTCGGTCGCAGAGCAAAAAGGCGGGCCATCTCCCGCAAGAGATGACCCGCCCCTCCAATCAGTCCCGCGGCAACCATAGCCGCCACGGGCCTCAAGCATGTCCCGGACTAGGAGAACATGCCGGTGAGGTAATCATTCAGCCGCTTATCCTTGGGCCGTTGGAAAATCTCGTCGGTCTCGTCGTACTCGACCATATCGCCCATGTAGAAGAACGCCGTGCGGTTGGACACACGCGACGCCTGCTCCATGTTGTGCGTCACGATGACGATGGCACGGTCGGCAACGATTGACGACATAAGGTCCTCGATCGCCAGCGTCGAGATGGGCTCGAGCGCCGAGCAGGGCTCGTCAAACAGGATCACGTCGGGGTTGAGCGCCAGCGTGCGCGCGATGCACAGACGCTGCTGCTGGCCGCCCGAAAGCGCGTAGGCACTCTTGTCGAGCTTGTCCTTGACCTCGTCCCACAGCGCCGCGCCGCGCAGACTCTCCTCGACCATGCGGTCGAGCTCGTCACGGTCGGTGATGCCGTGGCGCCTAGGCGCAAACGTGATGTTGTCGCGAATGGACTTGCGGAACGGGTTGGGCTGTTGGAACACCATGCCAATGGAGCGACGCAGCTCGTAGGTGTTCTCGGTCTTGGTATTCACGTTGCGCCCGCGGTAATTGATCTCGCCCTCCACGCGGCAGCCGCGAATCTCGCGATTCATCAGGTTGAGGCTACGCAAGAAGGTCGACTTGCCGCAGCCCGAAGGCCCGATGAGCGCCGTGATCTCGCCCTTGTGAAAGTCGAGCGACGTATCGTGCAGCGCATGGTGGTCGCCATAGTACACGTTGACGTCCTTGGTGGAGAGCACGACCTCGTCGCTCACGGCCCTGCCGCTCACGCGCACGCGTTTTTCGCTCTCCCCCACACTCGACAGAAAGTCCTGGGTCTCGGACGTGGCCGCCTCGGTTGCGGGCGTTGCATTCATCTCGCTCATTCGGCCGTCATCTTCCTTGCCAGTTGCTTGCCCACGATACGGGCAACTATGTTAAACAGCAGCACGCAGATCATCAGCAGTGCAGCGGTGCCCCAAACGATCTGCTGGGCCTCGGGGCTGCCCTCGCCGTAAATCTTGTAGATGTGCACGGCGAGCGACTCACCGGGGCGGAACACGTTCCAAGCGCAGGTGGGGCTCGACAGGTTAAAGCTCAAGAAGTTCAAACGCACCGGCGAGCTCATGCCCGAGGTAAAGAGCAGTGCCGCGGCCTCGCCAAACACGCGGCCGGCCGAAAGCACGATGCCGGTCACGATGGCAGGCATGGCCTCGGGGATCAGGATGTGCAGCGTGGCCTCCCAGCGGGTAAGGCCCATGGCCAGGCACGCATCGCGCTGGGCCTGCGGCACGTCCTCGAGCGCCTGCTGGATCACGCGCACCAGGATGGGAATGTTGAACATGGTGAGCGCGACGGCGCCGGAGATGATGGCTGTCTCTTATACACATCTGACGCTGCCGACGACTTAATAGGTGTAGA
>CABSYS010000307.1:0-2239 GCA_902482045.1 uncultured Collinsella sp. | reverse complement strand
ATTCTATCTTTCGACTCGCGGTTTCAAAGCCTGCCTGGAGCGCTTTATCTAATTCCAAGCGCTGCCGCCCGCCGCAACTCGGCTGCTAAAATAACCCTGTTACACGCTATTCAACAGGAGGTTCTCTTGCAGAACTCTGATACCCCTAAAGTTTCGCTGCTTGTTCCCATCTGCAATGTTGAGCGCTACCTGCGCGAGTGCCTCGATTCCGCCGTGGCGCAGACGCTCAAGGACATCGAGATCATCTGTATCAACGACGGCTCCACCGATAGCTCGCCGGATATCATCCGCGAGTACATGGAGCGCGACTCCCGTGTAAAGATGATCGATAAAGCCAACAGCGGCTACGGCGACTCGATGAACCGCGGCCTGGAGATGGCGCGTGGCAAGTACGTTGGCATCTTGGAGTCCGATGACTTTATGGCGCCCGACGCACTCGAAAAGCTTGTCTCGGCCGCCGATAGCAATAATGCCGACTTTGCGAAGGCGAACTTTGATTTTTACTGGTCTAAGCCCGAGGAGCGCCGCTCACTGCACGAGATGTTTAGACCTCAGGATTGCGGCAAGCCAGTGCACCCGAGCGATACGACGCAGTTCTTTAAGCAAAAGCCGTCGATTTGGTCGGCCGTGTACCGTCGCGATTTCCTTGAGCGCAACGGCATTACGTTCCTGCCGACTCCGGGGGCATCCTTTCAGGACACGTCATTCGCCTTTAAGGTGATCGCGTGCGCCGAAAAGGCTGTTTACCTGCATGATGCCGTGTTGTCGTATCGCCAGGACAACGAGAATTCCTCGGTCAATTCTTCGGCTAAGGTTTTATGCGTCAATACCGAGTATGCCGAGATTGAGCGTTGGATTCGTGAGGATTATGCCCGCGACCACGTAAGCGGCGATGTCGCGCGCATGCTCAAGTTCAATCAGCTCATTAAGTACGATTCGTACATGTGGAACTACGTGCGCCTGGCGCCTAAGTTCTATAAGGAGTTCCTGGTTCAGATGGCCAAGGAGTTCCAAGCGGCCTTGGACGCCGGGGACTTTTCGCTTGACGACCTCAAGCCGTGGAAGCGCGCAAATCTCGCTGCCATCCTCAAAGATCCTGAGGGCTGGGTTGACGAGCATCCGAGTTTTGCGACGGATGGTGCCTTGGGGCGTGCTAAGTATTACGCCTCGGTTGGAGGCCCAGGCGTGGTCGCTGCCTTCCTCAGCGAATCGCTGAGGGGATAGGTCGACATGGGAGAGACTTTGACCCCCAAAGCGACCATTGTCGTTCCCGTCTACAATTCGTCGCGCTCCATTCAGCGATGCCTCGATTCGCTGTTGGCCCAGTCCGAGCGCTCGATTCAGGTTGTCTGCGTCAACGACGGTTCGACTGATGATTCGTTGAACGCGTTGCGTCAGATCGCGCAGGCCGACGATCGCGTACTGGTGATTGACCAGGAAAACGCGGGCGTCTCGTGTGCTCGAAATGCGGGTATCGATGCCGCCGAGGGCGAGACCGTCTTTTTTGTGGACGCCGACGATTACATCGATGCCCAGACGGTCGAGCGCGTGCTGCATGCCATGGAGTCTGCGGATGCCGAGGCCGCCGTTTTTGGCGGCGTCTGTGAACCTGCCGATGCTGCCCCCAAACGCGTCCAGCAACTCATGAGCCCCAAAGCTGGTACCTTCGTCGCCCGTGATCCCCAACTGCTGTTCCATTCGAATACGCAGCCCTATGCCTGCCGTGCGGCTTTTTCGCGCGAGCTGCTCAATCGCGAAGGCATTCGCTTCGCCCCCGGTTTGGCTTTGGGCGAGGACGTCGTCTTCCAATTTGCGGCTTATGCGCTTGCCCACAGGACCGTCGTCATGCCGGACAAGTTCTACCACTACGTGATGGAGAGCGAATCGGCGACGCACGAGTTCAACAGTGCCGAGGCTCGCGCCAAAAAGCTTGACGCCCACATGAGGATGCTCGAGGAGGTCTTGGAAGGCTGGGCGGCCTACGGTCTTTTGGACCTGTGTCCCGGCGAGCTGATCACCTGGTTCCTGGACCTTATTGTGTTTGATTTGGCACGCTTGGACGCTAACGACTACCGCCGTGTAGCCGCTCGCGTCAACATGGATCTCACGACGTTTTTGGGAACGGCGTTGACGGATATGCCTGCTAAGGGCGCCGTTCGCCGTGTTGCCCACAAGCTCGTTGCGGCGACCTTGGGCGTTTCGATGGCAGACGCCACACTATTCTATCTTTCGACTCGCG
>CABSYS010000306.1:0-2239 GCA_902482045.1 uncultured Collinsella sp. | reverse complement strand
ATGTGTATAAGAGACAGAACTTCGGCAGCTCGTGGATTTCGTCTGCCAACGCCACCTGGTATCTGCGTGAGGCCCGCTTCCTCAACAACGCGCGTAATATCTGCAAGACGTCCTGCGCTGTCTCGGGTTCGGGTTACCTTATTTCGGCGAGCGTGATCGAGGGCATGCACGGTTGGCAGTTCCACACGCTGACCGAGGACATTCAGTTCACTACGTTCTGCGCTATTCACGGTATTCGCATTGGCTATGCGCCGGCGGAGTTCTTTGACGAGCAACCCGTGACGTTCAAGGCATCCTGGAAGCAGCGTATGCGCTGGACCAAGGGCTTTTACCAGGTGTTCTTTACCTACGGTAAGCATCTGGTCAAGTCGACGTTCCGCTATCATCGCTTTGCCGCCTACGACATGTTCATGACGATCGCCCCGGGTATGCTGCTATCGCTGATCTCGATGCTCGCTAATGCGACGTTCTTGATTGTGGGTGGCCTTTCGCATGGTTTCTTGGCTACCGAAGTCGAGATGCAGGCGTGCGCCGCTTCGCTCATTATGACCTTCGCCATGATGTATCAGACCTTCTTTATCCTGGCGCTGCTCACGACTATCTTTGAGTACAAGCACATTCACTGCGCGCAAAAGTGGCGTCTGGTGACTAACCTGTTTACCTTCCCGATCTTTATGTTCAGCTATATCCCCATCACGGTGGCCGCGCTGTTCCTGAAGGTCGACTGGGTTCCTACCCAGCACGCCGTCAACGTTACCCTTGACGAGGTCATGCAAGGCGCCAAATAACCACCACCAAAACCACCGCAAAGGGGACAGGCACCTTTGTGGTGGTTTTTGCTTTTGCGATGCAGCTCGAGGAGGAGTCCGATGGTCTATATCCCGTTTTGGATTTGCATCTTTGCCGGTGCGTTGGTTGATGCCCGTGAGCGACGGTTTCCCAATGAGCTTGCCGGCGCGTGTGCCGTGGCGGCGCTTGCGGGCGTTTGGCTCGACAAGGGCGTTAACACGGCGCTTGACCACGCCGGTCTTGCGGTCATCGTCTACCTTGTCCTTGTGCTTACCGAGTCGCTCTGGCGTCGTATTCGCTACGCCCCTGGCATTGGCATGGGGGATGCTAAGGCATTCTTTGCGCTTTGCACGCTCGACCCTCTGGGCGGCATCGTGGCATTTGCCGTCGCACTCCTGGTCCTTGCCATCGCCTGTCTCATCACAAAATCGCGCTCCCTGCCATTGCTCCCGTTTTTGGTGCCGATTTTTGCCATAATCGAGATCGTGGGCTGCACATTGTAACCGATTGCGCATCCTTCTTAAGGAGCATGCCATGGCAACTAATCAAGAAACGGCCGTCATTAAGGCGCGCATGGACCGTATTCCCTCGGCGTTGTCGCCCGAACTAGTCGAGCGCATTGTCGCCGATCGTGCTTCGGGCTATGTCAACCCGTTTCGTTGCAACGATGATCAGGTCATTCGTCGTATTGATCGCGCCGCCGACAAAGGCACGCTTATGCGTCCGGCCTTTATGCGCGATACCGAAAAGATTCTGCATCTGCCCGCATATACCCGCTATGCAGGCAAAACGCAGGTCTTCAGTTTTCGCAGCAACGACGACCTGTCACGCCGCGGTTTGCACGTGCAGCTTGTCTCGCGTATCGCACGCGATATCGGTCGCGCCCTGGGGCTTAACTGCGATCTGATCGAGGCGATTGGCCTGGGCCACGACTTGGGCCATACTCCCTTTGGCCATGCTGGCGAGCGATTCCTCAACGATATTTATCACGAACATACGGGTCGCTATTTTTTCCATAACGTGCAGTCGGTCCGCGTGCTCGATGCGCTGTACGGCCGCAATGTGTCGCTCCAGACGCTCGATGGCGTGCTATGCCATAACGGCGAGTACGAGCAGCGTGTGTTTGAGCTTTCGGACATGGGCTCCTTTGACCAGTTTGACCAGACGGTTGAGGATTGCATTGCCACGGGCTATAGCGCAATTGAGCATCTGCGTCCCATGACGCTCGAGGGCTGCGTCGTTCGCATCTCGGATATTCTTGCCTACGTCGGTCGTGACCGTCAGGATGCGATCGCGGCGGGCCTGCTTTCGCCCGACGCTTTTGATGATGGCCGGGGCGGTGCCTACAACAGTTGGATCCTCACGCATGCCTCCATCGATATCGTTGAGCACAGCTATGGTACTGTCTCTTATACACATCTGACGCTGCCGACGACTTAATAGGTGTAGA
>CABSYS010000305.1:0-2248 GCA_902482045.1 uncultured Collinsella sp. | reverse complement strand
CCCTCGATGCGCTTGTCGTTGACGAGCTGGGCGATCTTCTCCTGCAGGGTGCCCTTGTTGACCATGTAGGGAATCTCGGTAAAGACCAGGCGGCTGCGGCCGGTCTTGGTGGACTCCACATGAGCCTTGGCGCGCACGGTGATGGAGCCGCGGCCGGTCTCGTAGCTTTGCTTAATGCCGGCACTGCCCATGATGATGGCACCGGTGGGGAAGTCCGGACCGGGCATGATCTGCATGAGCTCGTCGACGGTGGCGTCGGGGTTGTCGATCAGGTAGCACGTGGCTTCGATCGCCTCGGTGAGGTTGTGCGGGGCGATGTTGGTGGCCATGCCGACGGCGATGCCCTGGCTGCCGTTGACCAGCAGGTTGGGGAAGCGCGCGGGCAGCGCCTGGGGCTCGGCGAGCGATTCGTCGTAGTTGGGCTGCCAGTCGACGGTATCCTTCTGCAAGTCACGCAGCAGTTCCATGGCGGGCTTTGCCAAGCGGCTCTCGGTGTAACGCATGGCGGCGGCGCCGTCGCCGTCGATGTTGCCGAAATTGCCGTGACCGTCAATGAGCGGCGTGCGCATAGAGAACCACTGTGCCAGGCGGACCATGGCCTCATAGACCGCGAAGTCGCCGTGCGGATGGTACTTACCGATAACTTCGCCGACCGTCCAGGCCGACTTCTTGTGCGGACGGTTGGGGTAGATGCCGCTCTCGTTCATTGCGTACAGGATGCGACGGTGCACCGGCTTTAAGCCATCGCGCACGTCCGGCAGGGCGCGCGCCGTGATGACCGACATCGAGTACTCGATGAACGACTGCTTCATCTCACGGCCGAACTCCGAAATCTGGAGCTGGCCACCGTTGATATCCTCTCCGGCCGAGGCACCACGGTCTACTTCGCCAAAGCTCTCCTCGAGCTCGCCGTCGTCGTCTTCTTCCTCATCATCATCGGCATCGGGGTTATAGGCGTCCGGGTCGCCGTCCTCGCCCTGCTCAGCACGGGCAAGCAGGCGCTTCAGATCGTCGGGCATGCCGGCATCGCCGGCCTCGGCCATACCCTCGTTATTGTTGATATCGTCTGCCACGTTACCTCCTCATGGTTTGCGTGGTCCATTAGTTCCCTACCACGGAGACGGCTTTTCCAGGTGCCGCAGATTCGCCCGAAAGAGGAGGGAAGCGTACTTGGGTACGCGACCGACGATTGAGGGCGAAGGTGCGGTGGCTGGGAAAGCCGCAGGGATTAGGCATCCAAGAATCGTGCGTCGTGGGCGTGTTTTTCAATGTACTCGCGGCGATAGCCGACTTCAGAACCCATCAGTTCGCGCACGGCGCGGTCCGCCACCACGGCGTCCTCGATCGTCACGCGCTGTAGGATGCGGGTCTTGGGGTCCATCGTCGTCGAGGCAAGCTGCTTGGGATCCATCTCGCCCAGGCCCTTGTAGCGCTGGACGGTGTAGCCCTTGCGTTTCTTGGTGATCTTGCCATCCTTGGCCTTGCCGTCCTCGTCGTTGTCGTCGGGGTTCAGTCCCAGGCTCTGGATGGTGTCGCGCAGGATCTCGTCTTCGGGCTGGCGGCCGTTGGGATACACGTAGTGAATCTTGTTGCGCACCTTGATGCCAAAGATGGGCGGGCACGCGACGTACACGTAGCCGGCGTCAATCAGCGGGCGCATGTACTTGTAAAAAAACGTCAGCAGCAGGATGCGGATGTGCGCACCGTCGACGTCTGCATCGGTCATGATGATGATCTTGTGGTAGCGCGCCTTGGTGATGTCAAAGTCGCCGCCGTCGCCGGCGCTCGTCGTGACGCCGCAGCCGATCGCGGTGATGAGTGACTGGATGGTGTCGCTCGAGAACGCACGATGATCGCCCACGCGCTCGACGTTCAAAATCTTGCCGCGCAGGGGTAGGATCGCCTGGATGTCTCGGCGACGGCCATCCTTGGCCGAGCCGCCTGCCGAGTCGCCCTCTACGATAAAGAGCTCAGTCAACTCGGCGTCGCGCACCGAACAGTCGGCGAGCTTGCCGGGCAGCGACGCCGTCTCGAGCAGGCTCTTGCGGCGGGTCGCCTCGCGCGCCTTGCGGGCGGCGTTGCGCGCCTTGCAGGCCTGTTGGGCCTTCTTGACGATCTCGCGAGCGGGCTTGGGATGCTCCTCGAGGTAATCGACAAGGCCGTCGGTCACAATCTTGAGCGTGAGCGCGCGCATATAGGAGCTGCCGAGCTTGGCCTTGGTCTGGCCCTCAAACTGCGGATCGGGCAG
>CABSYS010000304.1:0-2261 GCA_902482045.1 uncultured Collinsella sp. | reverse complement strand
CCTATTTGCCCAGAGCGCATGTTGGTTTGGTGAGCGGCTCTAGTAGTCGGTGAAAGTGAGGGGGTTATTGGACGGCTACGAACTTCTTGGGTCTTCCGGCGTGACGTTCTTGGGCGGCGTAACGCTCGATGCTGTCTATCGTTATCATCCGACGGCCATCGACGAGTTCAACATCGAGCTTTCCGGCTTTGACCAGAGCGGTAATCCGCGGAGCGGAGACTTTGAGATCCAGCGCTGCGTCTTTAAATGTTCGGCACGCCGCTTCCCGAGCGTCCTCGTGGTCGATTTCGACTGAAAGGGCCACGACCTCGGCCGAGCGTTCGTACCCTGCCGGAGTCAAACCGTTGTTGAGGTCGTCGGCCAAAAACGCCATCAGCGCCTCGGTGGCATGGGCAATCGCTTCTTCGCGCGTATCGCCATCGGCAAAGGCGCCGGGAATCTGCGGGAAGCTGGCACAGTAACCGTCGTCTTCTTTTATGAGAACGCAGTCATAGGTAAATCGCTGCCTCATTTTGCCTCCAACTACCATCCAGCTTGGCGACGAATACTTGCCCACGTGCCCTTCTTTGGTCGATCACCACCAGAGCCGTTCACGGTGACAGCACGGTCACCAGAAACATACTTAGCATGACTACCGACTTGCGCGACCTTCACGAATCCGTCGTGCTTGAGTAGGGCAATGATTTCCCGAAAGGTAGGAGGTTGCATGGGCCGACCTCTTTTAGCCGTCCTAATTATAAACTACTTTATAATTTTTGCTAACCAGTTAATAAATATTACTGGCGTTGTTTGGGCTCGGTGACGATGGCTCGGACGATGCGGGGGCGATCAGTGAGGTCATGGACGATACGCACGTCCGAAAGGCCTGCCTGGCGACAGAGCTCGGCCGCGGCATCGAGGGCACCCTCGTAGAGCTCGCAGGCAAACAGGCCGCCGGCGCGCAGCATGTAAGGCGCCGCATTGAGCAGGCGGCGAAAGATATCGAGGCCGTCGGCACCGCCCTCGAGCGCCAGATCGGACTCAAAGTCCTTGACCTCGTGCGGCAGCGAGCGCATGACATCGGTGGGAATGTAGGGCGGGTTAGAGACGAGGACGTCAAAGGTGCCCCACTCTTCGCGGGGAATGGAACTCACCAGGTTCGTGAGGCTGAAGGCGACCTCGTCGGACATGAGGCCAAGCGCATCGCGGTTTTTAGTAGCAAGGTCGATGGCGCGCGGCTCGATATCGGTAGCAGTGCAGGTGACGTGGCCGCGGCGCTCCCAGGCAAGGGAGAGCGAAATGCAGCCCGTGCCGCAGCCGACCTCGAGAACGCGGGCAGTGCGGGGCTCGGCTGGGGCAGGTACGTTGGCCTCGGCGGCATCTTGCGCGGGAGTCGTCTGTTGGTCGTTGCCCTCAATGGCGATGCCGTATTCGTCGAGCTCGGGCTCGGGGGTTTCCATGGCCTCTACTTCTGCCGCCTGCGCGGCGGCTTCCTCGGCCTCGCGGTCGGCAAGCTCCTCGGCATAGGCACGGCTACCGAGCACGTCGCTACCCAGCGCAGCCTCATCGGCGGCCGTCAGGTTGGCGGCACGGCGCTCGGCGGTCGCGCGTTCGTCTGCCAGCGCGGCCTCAGCCTTGCGTGCCTCCTCGACCTCATCGTTCCAAGGCAGCTCCACGCGCTGGCGGGCGGCGGCCTCGGGGCTCAGCACCTCGGCATCCAGATAATTGAGGACTTCCTCGACGAGCATCTCGGTCTCGGGGCGCGGGATGAGCACGCCGGGGGCGCACGCGACGTCGATCATGCGAAACTGCGTGCTACCGGTGATGTACTGCAGCGGCTCGCCCTTCGCGCGACGGACGACCGCCGCGTGCATGGTCTCGAGCTGCGCTGCGTCGAGCGTCTCGTCCATGCGCATATACAAGTCGATACGCGCCAGGCCCGTTGCCGCGCACAGCAGCCATTCGGCAGAAAGACGGGGATGCTCCTCACCGCGCTCGGCCAGGTACTCCTTGGTCCACTCGAGACAACGCTTGATGGTCCAGATCTCGTTTGCCATGGGGTCCTCCCCTCTTAAGCGCCGGGCGGCGCGCGAATGTCGGAGCAGATTGTACGCGAGAGCACCGCTTGGCAAGGGACGATTGAAAGCGATTATCGAGAATCAGCCCAGAATTTTGCACCGGGCTCGCTCAAAGTGTTCATTCGCCGACGTCTAAATCTGCATCCGTCAAGCTTTTGGCAAGGTTGCCCCAAAACTGACCAATATCTAACCAAGAACTTGCCA
>CABSYS010000303.1:0-2280 GCA_902482045.1 uncultured Collinsella sp. | reverse complement strand
ACCTTGAGCGCATCGCCCATGATAAAGCGGAAGTTGGCATAGTCGGCGGCGTGGGCGTCGAGCACCGGCTCAAGCTCGGGGTCGGCCTCAATCGACGTAACGCACGCCGCCTCCTGCAGCAGGGCCAACGTCAGCGTGCCGCAACCCGGGCCGACCTCGAGCACGCGCTCATCGCCCGTAAGCTCAGCGAGCTCACAGATACGTTCGATCACATGGTTGTCGATCAGGAAGTTTTGGCCCAGGCGATGCTTGGTCGCAAGGCCAAACTCCTCTAGCAGCTCCCTAGTTGCCGTGGGGTTTGCCAAAGGCGAAGTTGTCATGGTTGCCTCCTTAACATGGTGGCTGCATCGTAAAGCAAAAGGGCATGGACCGTTGCGGCCATGCCCTTACATCTAAACAGCAAATTGCCGATATGGCGCGCAGCGGCTTAGCCCAAACGCGGGAACAGCGGCTCGCCCTTCTCGACGGGCTGGCCACCAGCAAGCAGGCCCCAAGCGCAAATGCCCTTGAGGTCGTCGGTCGCGGCCTCGTCCTCGCAGGACAGGCGGCGCAGGGCCTCGGCAGAGGTCTGAGGCATGAGCGGCATCAGCAGGTGGGCGGCAATGCGGATGGCCTCGAGCAGGTTGTAGATCACAAACGCCAGCTCGTCAGCCTTGGCCTCGTCCTTGGCAAGTGCCCAAGGCTCGGAGTCCTCGATGTAGTGGTTGGCGGCATGGATGAGCTCCATGACCTCGTCCTTAGCTCCACCGTAATCGAGCACGTCCATCTTGGCCATGTAGCGCTCGGCCAGACCATCGGCGATCTTTGCCAGCGGGTTGTCGAACGCATCGAACGATGCGGGCTTGGCGGGCGCGCAGCCGTCAAAGTACTTGCCGCTCATGTTGAGCGAACGCGAGATGAGGTTGCCCCAGCTGTTGGCCAGGTCGGCATTGTAGACCTGCTCCATGCGATCGAAGCTGATGGCACCGTCGGTGCCGGGGACGACGTCGGTCATAAAGTAGTAGCGATAGCCCTCGACGCCCAGCATGTCGATAACGTCCTGCGGAGCAATGGCGTTACCGCGGCTCTTGGACATCTTCTCGGCCTTGCCGGTTTCGGCATTGCGCACGGTCAGGAAGCCATGGGCAAAGACGTGCTCGGGCAGGGCCTCGCCGATGGCCATGAGCATGGCGGGCCAAATGACGCAGTGGAAGCGGATGATGTCCTTGCCCACGATGTGGAACTGCGCGGGCCAGCGATAGGCCAGCTCGGCACGTGCCTCGTCGGTGTCGACACCGTAGCCGACGGCCGTCATATAGTTGAGCAGCGCATCGAACCACACGTAGGTCACGTGGCCCTCGTCAAACGGGACCTGAATGCCCCAGTCAAAGCTCGTGCGGCTCACGGATAGGTCGTTAAGGCCGCCCTCGACAAAGCTGCGTACCTCGTTCATACGGAACGCAGGCTCGACAAAGTCAGGGTGCTCGTCATAGAGCTTGAGCAGCTTGTCCTGGAAGGCAGAAAGCTTAAAGAAGTAGGACTCCTCCTGCACGCGCTCAAGCGGACGGTGGCAGTCGGGGCACAGGTGCTGGCCGACGCTGCCGTACTCTTCGTCACCCTTCTGGACCTGCGTGTCGGTAAAGTAGGTCTCGTCGGGCACGCAGTACCAGCCGTCGTAGCTGCCCTTATACAGGTAGCCGGACTCCTTCATGCGCTCCCACAGATACTGCACCGCATGATGCTGGCGCGGCTCGGTGGTACGAATGAAGTCGTCGTTGGAGACCTCGAGCTTGCTCCAAAGCTCCTTGAAGTGCGGAGCCTGGCTGTCGGTCCACTCCTGAGGCGTCATGTTGTGCTTGGCTGCGGCCTCGGCGACCTTCTCGCCGTGCTCGTCCATGCCGGTCAGGAACTTGACGTTATAGCCGGCGGAGCGGCGATAGCGAGCCTGAACGTCGGCGATGATGGTGGAATAAGCCGTGCCCAGGTGCGGATCGGCGTTGACGTAGTAGATGGGCGTCGTGATAAAGAACGAAGGCTTGCTTTGATCCATGGGGTTTGTCCTCCAGAAAAACGTTGCATACAGGGGATGATTCTAGCGCAAGGGCTGGATATCCTCCATCTATTGCATATCGAGCACCATGGCATAGACATCGCGCTTGCGGCGCGAGTACTTCTGTGACAGGCGCTTTGCCACCGCGGAGGCGGGCTCCCCCTCCTCGAGCGCGGCGCGGATATCCTCGCGCAGGGCCTCGTCCTGTCTCTTATACACATCTCCGAGCCCACGAGACATGCGCAGATCTC
>CABSYS010000302.1:0-2291 GCA_902482045.1 uncultured Collinsella sp. | reverse complement strand
TCTACACCTATTAAGTCGTCGGCAGCGTCAGATGTGTATAAGAGACAGGCCAAGGGTGGCATCGCTCAAGCCCCGGCCGCGCTTTCTGCCTGCGCCAAATGCGGCATATGCGGATAGGCAGACTTCTCCAAACTGATACTGTTTCCGAACCACAAACAACAGGCTAATCGCTATAATGCAAGCCCAGTTAAAACACGATGAGCCGCAAGGCGAAACTCGAAGGAAATATATACGATGTCGCAAATCGACCGCAGTAACATGATTCCCGATCCGCAACAGCCCAGTAGGCATACGGGCGGCGTCCAATCGCCGCGCCCCATCGCGCCGGCTCACAGCCAACAACACGGCCCGGCCAATGCCTCACAGCGCCCGAATCAGCGTCAATACCAGCAGCATCAACAATATCAGCAGCGTCCCGCACATGGTGCCGCCCCCAAGCAGGGCCCTTCGCACGCTCGCACGGCAAACAATCGCGGGCCCGCGGACAAGCGAACCAACAAAAGCAGCAAGTCGGGCGGAAAGACGGCCCTCTTTGTCGTGCTCGGCCTCGTCGCGATCGTCTACATCGTAGGCGTCGTGGCGTTCTCGCAGGTCGCATACCCCAACACTACCATCGCCGGCGTCGACATATCGCTCTCTAACGCATCTTCGGCAGCCACCAAGGTCAACTCGGCATGGAAGCACTACAAGCTCACCGTGTCGAGCGATGACTTTAGCTGGACCTACCAGCCCAAGTCCGACGAGCCCATCGTCGATGGCGAGGAAGCCGCCCACGAGATTATCAGCAAAAACGAGCCGCTGCTGTGGCCATCGCGCCTCATCGCGTCGCTCGGCGGCAAAACCGATAGCGCCACCAAGAAAGACTCGGTCGACTTGGACCAGGACGTCGACCTGTCCATGCTCTCCGATGCCTTTGACCAAAAGCAGTTTGAGGAGGGCCTGGGCAGCGCTATCGACGAGTTCAACGAGGGCCGCTCGGGCACCTTCGAGGCCGCCAGCTCCTATGACGAGAAGGCCGGCAAGTTTACCGTTGAGAAAGCCCGTTCCAACGAGAAGATCAACCGCGAGCATGTCATCAAATATGCCGAGATCGAGCTCGCGTCGCTCGCCGAGAACGTCGATATCACCAAGATCGGCAACGACGCCTACGAACCGCTCAACGGCACCCTCACCAACGACCAGATTCAGGCTGCATGCGATGCCGCCAACAACTTCCTGGGCGTCAACGTGACCCTTAAGCTCAACGGCAACGATGCCGGCAAGGTCGCCGGCAGCTCGGTGCTGCAGTGGATCAGCTTTGCCGATCCGGCCAACCCCACGCTCGATACGTCGCAGATCAGCAGCTGGGCCGCCGAGCTCGCCAACGGCTTTAACACCGTGGGCACCACCCGCTGGTGGACACGCGCCGACGGTAAGGAATGCGCTGTAGAGGGCGGCGACTTTGGCTGGTCCATCGACAGCGACACGCTCGCCAAGCAGGTAGAGGACGCTATCAATAACAAGCAGACCGGCGATATCGAGATTTCGTACTCCAAGAAGGCCGACACGTTTACCGCCAAGGGCGAGCCCGATTGGAAGGCCTATATCGACGTCGACCTGTCCGAGCAGCACGCGCGCTACTACGACGAGAACGGCAATATCGTGTGGGAGGCCAACTTTATTTCCGGCAAACCGGGCGAAGACGCCACCCCCGAGGGCGTGTGGCAGATCAACAGCAACGACGGCGCAAGCAAGCTCATCGGTGCCAAAGACCCCGCGACCGGAAAGCCCAAATACGAGAGCCCGGTCAGCTACTGGATGCCGTTCGAGGGCAATATGGTCGGCTTCCACGACGCTACCTGGCAAAACGATTCGAGTTTCGATAGTGCCGAATCTTACAAATGGTGCGGAAGCCACGGCTGCATCAACCTGCGCCTGGCCGATGCCAAGGCGCTCCACGACTGCATCAGCGTCGGCCTGTGCGTGGTCGTGCACTCGTAGGAAAACACGCCTTCACACAACGGGGAACTGACGCTCCAATCTAACAGTTCCGAAAGATACTGCCATAATGCGCCCGCCTCTCGCGACGGGCGCATATACTTATCGAGGAACTTTCTATAAAGGAGACGCCATGTCGAATGTCCCCACCATCACCCCGGGACCGAATGATACCGAGCGAGCGCCCGAGGGTGCCACCGAAACGCTTCCCCTCATAACAACCGTGCACGCAACACAGCAAAACGACAGCACAAGCGATACAACCGAGATTTCTGACGAAGAGGCCCTGTCTCTTATACACATCTGACGCTGCC
>CABSYS010000301.1:0-2301 GCA_902482045.1 uncultured Collinsella sp. | reverse complement strand
GGCATACGAGATCTGCGCATGTCTCGTGGCTCGGAGATGTGTATAAGAGACAGATGCTGTGATGCGCGCCGGCGAGGTCGTGGCTCCGGCGGGCGCGGGTCTGCTGGCAAGCGCCGGATACGCTAGCGTGAAGGTGCACGCTGCCCCGCGTGTGGGCATCATCTCGCTGGGCACGGAACTGGTCGCACCGAGTAACGTGCCGGCGCGCGGGCAGATTCGCGACTCCAACTCCTCGGCGTTGATGGCCGAGGCGCTCGATGCAGGAGCCGAGCCCGTGTTCTACGGCATTGCGCCCGACGATGAGCAGGCGATTGCCGAACTGGTGCATCGCGCCGTGCAGGAGTGCGATTTTGTCATTACGAGCGGTGGCGCCTCGGCGGGCGATTACGACTACGTGACGGCGCTCGTCCGGCGCGAGGGCGAGGTGCTGTTTGACCGCATTTCGATGCGTCCGGGCAAGGCCATCACGTTTGGCTTGCTCGGGGGTAAGCCCTACCTGGGGCTTTCAGGCAATCCGGCCGCGGCGTATGTGGGCTTTGAGATGCTCGCCCGCCCGGCGATTCGTAAGATGCGCGGCTTTGCCGAGGGCGCGCGTCCCGTGCAGCAGGCGACGCTCACGCACGGTGTGAAAAAGCGCCAGGACCGACGCTTCTTCGATCGCGCCACGGTTTTGCGCGACCCCGAGACCGATGAGCTGCTGGTGACCGAGGCCAAGACGCAGAATTCGGCGCTGCTCGGCACGATGCAGCGTGCCAACTGTCTGCTGCGTATTGACGAAGGGCCGTGTGAGCTCAAGGCAGGCGACGTCGTGGATGTCGTGCGTGTCGACCTGCCCGAGGGAACGTTGTTGTAGGAGGAATGCTATGGAGCTGAAGATTTCGATTGTGACGTGCTCGGATACGCGCGATCTTGCCCAGGACGAGGCTGGAGCTGCACTCGAGGAACTTATCGAGGCGCAGGGCTGGACGGTCGCCTCACATGTGGTCGTGCGCGATGACGTCAGCGAGATTGGTGATGCCATTGTGGAAGCCGCCGATGAGTGCCACGCCAATGTCGTGCTCACCTGCGGCGGCACGGGGCTTTCGATGCGCGATGTGACGCCCGAGGCGACGCGTGCCGTCTGCGACCGCGATGTGCCGGGTATTGCAGAGGCAATTCGCGCGTACTCGATGACCAAGACGCGCCGCGCTATGCTCTCGCGTGCTATTTGCATGCAACGAGGTCATACACTTGTCGTAAACTTTCCCGGTTCCACGAAGGCCGCCCGCGAAAGCTGGGAGGCCATAGCGGACCAGCTGGAGCACGCGGCTCAGATGACAGCGGGCGGCGGACATACCAACTAAGCTATTTACCTGCGGTGGGGCGACCTTATCGGTCGCTCCGCTTTTGTTTTCCGCCGAATCGACGCCGAGGTGTACGGTAACTCGAAACTATATTCTCAGGCGAGAATAATTTCTCACTAACATTATTCGCGCAAAAGTATAATCTGATTGCAGATTAAAGCCCGCGGTGGGGTACCCGGGCACAAGGTCCGAAAGGGTTGAATATGTTCGATATGGTTTCTCGTCGCGGATTCGTCTCGCTTTCTGCTGTCGCCGCTGCCGGCCTTGGTCTTGCTGGCTGCTCGGGCAGAAAGACGTCCGAGCCGGCCGGATCCGATGCCGGTTCTGCTAAGGCATCTTCCAAGAAGGCTGTCGAGCTGCAGGTCTTTGCCGCCAACTCGCTCGAGAAGGCTCTGCCCGAGGTTCAGGAGCTCTACACAGAGCAGACCGGCACCACGTTTGCAGACACGCAGTTTAAGGCCTCCGGCGACCTTGTCGAGCAGATGCGCGCCGGTGCCGCCGTCGACGTGCTCATCACGGCCTCCAAGGGCACCATGGACGACGCCGAAGCCGCCGAGCTCGTCGATGTCGATACGCGTGAGGACATGTTCGTCAACGACCTCGTGATCATTCGCGCCGAGGGCTCCGACACCAAGGTCGAGGCCATCGCCGACGTCGCGAATCTGGACGGTAAGATTGCCATCGGCGACGCCAAGACCGTCCCCGCCGGCAAGTACGCCAACCAGGCGCTGGCTTCCGTGGGGCTCTATACCGGTACCGAGGGCGACGACGGCGAGTACGCGCCCGAGCTCGCCGACAAGGTAGCCCTGGCCGACAAGGTCGGCACCGCTGCGTCTTACGTCTCTACAGGCGACTGCGTGGCGGGTTTTGTCTACAGCTCCGATATCTTCCGCTACGACGGCATCGAGGAGGCCTTCGTGTGCCCCGAGGATTCGCACAAGCCCATCGTGTCCCCGGG
>CABSYS010000300.1:0-2307 GCA_902482045.1 uncultured Collinsella sp. | reverse complement strand
AGTCGTCGGCAGCGTCAGATGTGTATAAGAGACAGGGTCATACCGAGGCCAGCAGGCGCATCCTCGTCGTTGGCGATGCAGATGTCGACGAGCGGCAGGAGCTCCCTCATGGTGGCCTGCGACTTCTCGGGCGACCACATCTTGCCGCGATAGTTCACATCACACACGGTGGTGATGCCCTTGGCGCGGCAGGCGGCGAGCGCATCCTTGCAGGCGGCGGCCATCTCATCGGAGACGGCGGGGGTCACGCCGGAGAAATAGAAGACATCGATGCCCTTGAGGATCTCGTCCCAGTCAAAGACGTCGCGCTTGGCCATGTTGATGGCAGAGTACTTGCGGTCGTAGACGCAACCGTTGCCGCGCTGCGAGGCACCGACCTCAAACACATAGGAGCCAAGGCGGTCGCCCTGACGCACGACGCGCGTGGTGTCGACGTCGTAGGCCTTCAGCGAACGCAGGGCGCACTCGCCCAGACGGTTGGCCGGGACAACGGAGACGTAAGCGGCCTTGTCGCCCTGGTAGGCCAGGGAAAGCGCAGTGTTGGCCTCGGCGCCGCCGTAGCGGACGTCAAACTCGGTTGCCTGCTCAATACGCAGGTGGTCTTTGGGTGAGAGTCTCATCATGATCTCGCCGAAGGTAAGAACCGTTTTACCCATGGTCGCGCAGCTCCTTTTACTCGTGCGTACACCTTTGATATGGCGTTGGCACGCAGGTGCCAAGACGGTAGGGTGCGTCTTTGCACCTGCGTGCCAACGCTCGCCGAAATCGGTTTACGAAATCGGTTTCGTTTCGAGTTGTAGTATACTCACCTACAGCGTTTTGCAAGCGAGATTTTTAAAAAAATGCCTAAAATGGCTCAGACTGCTGACAATTGGGAAACGGGGTGCGCCATGGCGCAGATGAGAATCAAGGACATTGCCGTCGAGGCGGGCGTGAGTCCGGCCACGGTCTCGCGCTATCTCAACAACCGTCCCGGGCAAATGACCGAGGAGACCCGTGCCCGCATTGCCGAGGTCATCGAGCGCACCGGCTATCGCCCGCGTGCCGCCGCACGCAATCTGCGCTCCTCGCGCACCAATCTCATCGGCGTGATCTTGGCCGACATCGCCAACCCATTCTCGAGCGCCATGCTCGAAGGACTTTCCGCCAGTGCCGCCGCGCGCGGCTGCTCGCTTATGACGGCCATTAGCGGCAACGATCCCGCTAAGGAAGCAGAGTCGCTCACCAGACTTATCGATGCCGGCGTGGACGGCCTGGTCGTCAACACCTGCGGAGGCAATGACGAGGCGATCGCCGCGGCAGCGGGACGTCTGCCCGTCGTGCTGCTCGACCGCGACGTTGCCGACGGCGGTGTTGACCTGGTGACATCTAACAACCGTGAGCTGGTCGCCGGCTTGGTAGACGCCCTGGCCGCTGCGGGCAGCGAGCGCCTTTGCCTGCTCACCGAGGCAAGCGACGACAGCCCCGTGCGTCGCAAGCGCGCCGAGGCCTTTACCGACGAGCTTTTGCACCGCGGCCTTGCCGGCGAGGTCGTCACCCTGGCCGACGGGGGCGCCACGGGCGTCGGCCGCCTGGACGAGACCATCCGCGGCTATGCAGGTAAAAAGCTCGGCCTCATTGCTGTCAACGGCTTGGTTTTCCTGCGTCTGACCGAGGCGCTAGCGCAGCTGGGACCCTCGCTGCCGGCGGGGCTCAAGATCGCGACGTTTGACGACTACCCCTGGAACCATGTGCTCTTTGGTGGCGTGACCACGGCCGCGCAGGACACCCTCACCATTGCCGAGCGCGTGGTCGAGCGCCTGTCCGAGCGCATTGACGTCGTCACCACCACGGTGGGCGAGGCCGCAAAGCTGGCGCCCAAACGCATCGAGATCCCCGGCCACATCGAACACCGCGCATCGACCTCGCGCTAGCCTGTGTGATAATATATAGACAATGTCATACAGGAGGTATCCATGGCTGCGTCTGTGCTGAGTGTGCGAGTGGACTCGTCAATTAAAGACTCATTTGCCGAACTGTGCGAAGAGCTTGGCATGACTTCGTCTGTTGCGGTCAATATGTTTATGAGGCAGATGCTGCGCGAGCGCTCTCTGCCGTTTGTTCCTTCACTTGGTAAAAGCTCTGCGAGCGAAAGCGCCGCGACGGGCATTTTGGATACTGCCCAGATTGAGTCCGCCGTCCGCGAGGCGGCCATCTCGATTCCCGCCATCAAAACCGTGATTCTTTTTGGTTCGTATGCCCGTGGCGAGGCGCATGCCCTGTCTCTTATACACATCTCCGAGCCCACGAGACATGCGCAGATCTCGT
>CABSYS010000299.1:0-2317 GCA_902482045.1 uncultured Collinsella sp. | reverse complement strand
TCGGCAGCGGCAGATGTGTATAAGAGACAGTGACGGAGGTCAGGTCGTCGATGAGACCCAGAACGCCGGTGGCCAGCGTGGCAAGCAGCACGAGCACGAGCTCGGTGGTGAGCTTGCCCATCAGCAGGCAGGTCAGCGAGATCGCGACAAGGATGATGACGCCGCCCATGGTCGGCGTACCTTGTTTAATCAAATGACGCTTGGGGCCGTCGGCTCGGACCTGTTGGCCGATACCCTCGACCTTCAGCAGCTTGATCCACCACGGCATAAGCAGCAACGCAATGGCGGCAGCGATGCCAAGTCCCAAAAAGGCCTGATACGTAGGATACGAGGGATTGCCGAACATGGGCTAGCACACACCTTCCACAAAGCGGTCGAGCTCAACAAAACGGGAACCCTTGACCAGTACAACATCATGATTTTCAAGCGCGCCGCCCATGCGGTCGAGCACCTGCTGATAATCGGAGAACACCTGGATGCGGTCCTCATCCATACCCATCATACGTGCGGCATCGGCCATGAGCTGAGCCAGCTCGCCGCCCACGCACGCGAGCATGTCGAGCTTCTTGGCGGCGGCATAGGCGCCCACGAGCTCATGCATGCGAGGAGCCTCATGGCCCATCTCGCCCATGTCGCCCAGGATCGCCATGCGAGACCCCGTGCACGAAAGCGAGCACAGTAGATCGAGACCAGCAGCCATGGATTCGGCGCTGGCGTTATAGGAATCGTCAATGACGCGGGCACCGCTCTTGGCGCGCTTGATCTCCTGGCGGTGACCGGTGATCGTGAGGCCTCTAAAGGCAGCATCGATCTGCTCGGGCGTCACGCCCAGACGATAGCCGACAGCGGCGGCCTTGACGGCATTGGGCACGGACTGCACGCCGGGAATGGCCAGCATGGTATCGACCGTGTCGCCCTGACCAAAGTCGAGCGTAAAGACCGGATGGCCCTCGTCGTCGACGCGAATGTCGCGTGCGCGGACCTCGTCGTCGTCCGAGACGCCGGCCAGCATCACGTCAATACCCGCAGGCTGGGCGAACGTATCGCGAATGAACGGCGTAAAGTCGTCCTCGCCGCCCAACACCAGCAACGGCGAGAAGTCGCCGGCGGCGCACATGCCCTGGACAATCTCGGACTTGGCGCGGGCGATGTTCTCGCGGCTGCCCAGGATACCGATGTGGGAGGTTCCGATCTTGCTCACGATGGCAAGATTGGGGTTGGCAGACTGGGACAGGCGCTCAATCTCATGAAAATGGTTCATGCCCATCTCGAGCACCAGGACCTCGGTATCGGCCGGAGCGGAAAGCACCGTGAGCGGCATGCCGATCAGGTTGTTGAAATTGCCCTTCGTGGCCCAGACGCGATAACGCTTGGAGAGCACGGCGGCGAGCACGTCCTTGGTCGTCGTCTTGCCAATCGAACCGGTAATGCCGACGACCAGGCAGCCAAGCTCCAAGCGATATACATGCGCCAGACGCAGCAAGAACTCCTCGGGGTCGTCGGTCAGCAAGATGGCGCATCCTTTGTCCTGCGCCAGCGAAACCAGCTCGGCATCGGGCTCGCGCGTCATCACGACGGCACCGGCACCCGACTCGATGGCACGGGAGGCAAAATCATTGCCGTCGACCTTTTCGCCGGGGAAGGCGACAAAGATCGTCCCCTCCTCGACCTGACGCGAGTCGATAACGCACCCGCGGCATACCCGATCGGCTTCTCCCGTCACGGTTCGGGCCCCTGTTGCGGCCGCGAGGTTGTTGACGGCGATCTCTATCATTGCAGCTCCCCTGTAAACCTAATAATGCTATCGGCGTATTGTATCCCAGTGCCATGCGCGCGTGGTGCAGGGCATGTGAACACCCTTCAGATCAAACGGCAGACCACGCTCAAGATTGTAACCCCCTACTTCGTGCGCGGGATACCCAGCACGTCGAGCGCGTTGGCCATAATGGACTGGAATGGCACCGCGGCGGCATCCGAGCCGCTCGGCGTTCCATCGAGTGTGATGTAGCACAGCACCTTGGGCGATTGTGCCGGCGCAAAGCCCATAAAGGACGACATGTAGTTCTCCTTGAGGTAACCGCCGTTCTCGTCAGCACGCTCGGCCGTACCGGTCTTGCCCGCCACGTCATAGCCATCGACCGCACCGCCAACGCCCGTGCCTTCGGACACGACCGTCTGCATGCACGATGACACCTGGGCGGCAGCGTCCTCCGAAATCGCACGCTCACCTTCGCCCCAGTCCTTCTCATCGCCCTTGCTGGACTTATAGACTGTCTCTTATACACATCTGACGCTGCCGACGACTTAATAGGTGTAG
>CABSYS010000298.1:0-2322 GCA_902482045.1 uncultured Collinsella sp. | reverse complement strand
TGGGTGATATCTCGCGCCGCCTACACGAGCTGGCCGAGAACCTCAAACTCATCATCGACGGTACCGACGAACACTACGTGTACTCGTTGCAAGTCAATCGCAGGCTGCGTGCCGGCGGCGAGTCGATGACTGCGGAGCGCATCGATATTGGCGAGGCCTTGGCAACCGAGTGGCTGCCCGAGGTCCACACGGCTATCTTTGCATCGGCGACCATGACGGTTTCCAAGAGCTTTGAGCACTTTAACCACGCCGTCGGCCTCGATCGCATCGGCGCCTCGACATCATCGTCGCTGCACTTGGATTCGAGCTACGACTTCGATTCGAATATGGCCGTGGTCGTGGCCGGGGATATCCCCGATCCGCGCGAACGTGAGAGCTATCTTTCGGCGCTCGAGCGTGTGCTGGTCGACGCTCATCTGGCCATGGGCGGCTCGGTGCTCACGCTGTTCACCAACAGGCGCGACATGGAGGAGCTGTACGCTCGCGTCGAGCCCAAGATGGCTCGTGCGGGTCTGGAACTCAACTGCCAGCAGCGCAACTCGTCTCCTCGCCGTCTGCGCGATCGCTTCATCAACGAACCGACCTCGTCGCTCTTTGCGCTTAAGGCCTTTTGGGAAGGGTTTGACGCCAGCGGCGAGACGCTGCGCTGCGTCATCATCCCCAAGCTGCCGTTCTCGAGCCCCACAGACCCGCTCTCATGCGAGCGCAATCTGCGTGAAGACCGCGCTTGGGCGCGCTATTCGCTGCCCGAGGCCGTGCTCGAGGTCAAGCAGGCAGCCGGTCGCCTCATTCGCTCATCGACCGATTGCGGCGTGCTCATCTTGGCCGACCCGCGCCTGGTGACGAAGGGCTACGGCAAGAAATTCTTAACGTCGCTGCCCACGAGTTCCTATCAGCGCATCGAATCGGCACAAATCGGGCACTATCTACAGCTGTGGCGCGCACGCCACGAGCGGCGCCGCTAAAGCGGACAGACGAGGGATTTTGCCATATCGCACAGACGCTCTGACAGGGCGGGGTCATCCAAGATGCGGATGGCCCCGCCCGCTGCGATTACCTGGCTTAACAGCCAGCGTTCGGAGCCGTAGCGCACATTCACTGTTGAGCTGTCCGCCCCATTGGGTTCAATCGACATGATGCCGGGCCAGTCTAGGCGCTCTGCCAAGGCGCGCGGCATGAGAAGCTTCGCGCTCCGCTCCGCCTGGGCGAGAGAGTCGTGGAGGGTCGCGGGCTCCGGTGCGTGGCGCACGACGGAGTCGTCGGTCAAGACCAGGCCCTCGATTTTATCCATGCGATAGGTACGCTGCTCGTCGACCGCGACATCCCAGGCAATCAAATACGTTTGGTCGCCGTTTGTTGTGATGCGCAAGGGGTCGACCAAACGCTCGCGCGCTTGTGTGTCATCCATCGAGCGATACGAGATGCGGCAGCGAACGCCGTCCCGAATGGCGCAGCTCAGCTGCTGCCAGTGCGATCCGTGGGCGACGGTGTCAACGACGCGCTGGTTGTAACCGAGCTCTTTGGGAAGAAGAGCTCGCCGTATTCGAGCCGCCGCCTGGGGTTCGATCCCCAATGATTCAAGTTCATGGTTGAGCACAGCGCCCTCGGCGGCACTCAGACGCAGCGGTAGCACGCGCCCCGCATCACCGGTGAGGACCACGCACTCGCCGCGGCGTTCGCAGATAATGCGTGCGCCCGATTCTCGGTCCGCAAGCGTCGAGACGATCTCGAGAATCTCGTCGAGCGATGCCCCCGTGATATCAAAGCGGCTGCAAAGCTCGTCTCGTGTCATGCCATTCTCGCCGGCGGCGTAGAGGGCCTCCATGATGTCGATGGCGCGCGAGAGTCTTTGCTCGCTGGTGAGTTTACGCACGGGCATGCTCGTGCACCGTCCTTTCGATGAGGTGATTCCACGCCTGCTTGAGAGCATCGGGGGCGACGGGCCTCATGCCATCCATGGCATGGGCCATGCAAAACGAGGCTGCGGCTTCAAAGTCGCGCACGTCAACGGTCCAGGTCCACTCTGCTTCGGTGCGCATGAGTTCGCCTCGTCCGCGTGTGAGACCGCTGATCATATCGGCCTGCGCTTCACGCGCGAACGAGAACGTAGCCGCAACGGGTGGGCGGTCGGCAAAATCAAACTCAAAGAATAAGTAATCGTTGAGGTTGAAATCCGCAGGAATGGCGTAGGCCTTCGAAGGTCTCCAGGCGCGAACGATACGGTCGCAGCGGAATGTCCTGATGTCGTCGGTGGCATTGTCGAGGCCGCAGAAGTATGCCGTGCCCTCGCGCTCGAACATGCCGTAGACGCAAACGGTCCGC
>CABSYS010000297.1:0-2344 GCA_902482045.1 uncultured Collinsella sp. | reverse complement strand
CAGCGTCAGATGTGTATAAGAGACAGCTTCCTCGGCCTTGCGGAGGGCGTCGGCAGCGTCGGAGATTTGCATAGACAATTCGCTGGTGCGCACGGTGTAATTGGCGGGATTTGCCGAAGGGTTGCGCTGCAGCTCGGCATACTCGCGACGCAAGGTCTCGAGCTGTGCGCGCGTAGCATCGGCAGTTTGTCGTGCGGCGGCGATACCGGCATCGCGCTCGGCCTTCACTTTGTCGCGGATGCGCTTGGAATCCTCAAGGTGGCGAACGAGCCGGTTGCCGGTCTCGCGCGAGCTTGCCTCGCGGGCTTCCACGGCGTCGAGTGCAGCCTTCAGGCGGAGCTCGGTCGCATCGTCCTCTGCCTTCATTTGCTCGAGCTGGCCCTTGAGCTCCGTCGCTTTGGCGGCATGGGCATCACGGTTAATTTCAGCTGCCGCAGCGGTCTTCTGTGCCGCGGCAATCGCCTGGCGTTGATCGGCGATGATCTGATCGTAGCGGCCTGCGATGTCCTGGCGCGTCTCGAGCTCCTCTGCCTGGTCGGCGATGCGCTGCTCAAGCTCGGCTAAATGGGCGCGGGCATCGGCGAGTGCCTTCTTGGCGGCGTTCATCTCGCGCATGGCCGACGCGCCCTGGGCGATAAAAGTGCCCACGGCGTTAGCGGTGTTTGAGACGGCGCTCCCCAGGTCGCGGCTCGTGGCGGGAGCATGCGAGGTGGTCGGGTGCGCGGCTTCGGCGGCATTCGTATCGGCAGTCTGCGGCGCGGCGATATTGCCGGTGCCGCCTTCGATCACGGAAAAGCCCGCTGCGTGCGGGTCGACCGCGTCCGCGCCGATCGTGGGGTGCTCGAGTTGTAGGAACGAGGGCATGGTACTGCCCTGGTCGGCAACCGGGGTCTCGCCGGGCACAAACGTCGAGGCAGCCTCGGCGGCTTCCTCTTCCTCGGCGTCGACATCGGCATCGGCGACAGCGTTCTTCATCGCTTTGACGGCATCCATCATGGAGTCCATGACGGCGTCGAGTTCTTCTTCCGATGACACCTCGATGGGGCCCGCTGCTTGCGGAGCGTTCTCGGCCTTGGGTTCAGTATCGCTTGGGTCCGGCTGCTCTAGCTGATCTTCTTTGCCTTGATCTGCGGCAACATTTGCGTCTCCGGCCTCGTCTGCGGCGGCAGGAGCCTCCTCGACAGCGGCATCAATGCCGCCATCGCTGCTGGTAGAAGTATCGCAGTCGTCAATGGTGTCTGCGGAATCATCAATATGCTGTTGAGTCTGGGGGTCCAGCTCGTCTGTCATAGGCATGTGCTCCTCATCGTTGTTTGTCACCCTATGATAAAGTCTCGCGCCGACATCCCGCGCGCCGCAGCAAAGTTTCAAAACGTGTTCGATGGCTCGCGTCGATAGCAAAAACTCGGCCGCTTTATCCAGTTTGTACTTGACAATCCCTTCGCCGAAAGACGTTATGCCGTTCGCCTGCCGAGGTCTTTTCTTTTCACTTGAAGAAGCTAAAGTTGCATTTCAGCTTTTGGCGCGTTTATTTTGGATGCGCGCAGTCGGCGGGCGTGCCCGTCGCGATTTTGAAAGGACTTCGTATGGGACTTTTCACTGGTAAGACCGTGATCGTCACCGGCGGCGGCAAGGCCACGCTTAAGGACGGCTCTGCTGGCTCTATCGGCTACGGCATCGATATCGCTTTTGCCAAGGAAGGCGCGAACCTCGTTATCACCGGTCGTAACGTTGCTAAGCTCGAGGCTGCCAAGAAGTCTCTTGAGGCTGAGTACGGCGTCAAGGTTCTGCCTGTTCAGGCCGATGTCTCCGCCGGCCAGGACAACGAGGCCGTCGTGCAGAACGTTATCGACAAGGCGATTGAGGAGTTCGGTCGCATCGACGCCGTCGTCAACAACGCTCAGGCCAGTGCCTCGGGCGTGACCATCGCCGACCATACTATGGACCAGTTTAACCTGGCCATTTATTCTGGCCTGTATGCCACCTATCTGTACATGCAGAAGGCCTATCCGCACCTGAAGGAGACCAAGGGTTCCGTGGTCAACTTTGCTTCGGGCGCCGGTCTGTTTGGCAACTATGGCCAGTGCAGCTATGCTGCCGCCAAGGAGGGCATCCGCGGCCTGACCCGCGTTGCCGCCAACGAGTGGGGCAAGGACGGCATCAACGTCAACATCGTGTGCCCGCTTGCCTGGACTGCTGCGCTCGAGAACTTCCAGGACGCCTATCCCGAGGCGTTCAAGGCCAACGTTCACATGCCGCCGGCGGGCCATTACGGCGATGTCGAGAAGGAGATCGGCCGCGTTGTCGTTCAGCTTTGCGGCCCCGACTTTAAGTATATGAACGG
>CABSYS010000296.1:0-2353 GCA_902482045.1 uncultured Collinsella sp. | reverse complement strand
GATCTACACCTATTAAGTCGTCGGCAGCGTCAGATGTGTATAAGAGACAGAGCGTGGGGACGCCGCATCCGCGCATCTGGTCGAGCACGTTGGAGACGGTGCCGTCGCCGCCCGAAATCACCACGCGATCGAACTCGCGCACATCCGCCACGGCGTCCTCGGGCTCCATGCCATCGCCGATAAAGCGCATCACGACCTCGTCGCCGCCCTGCGCGAGGGCGTGCGTGAACGCGTAGATTTCATCTGAGCTGGGGCCCGATGCCGGGTTGTGGATGATAAGGCAGCGCATACTTACGTTCCCGTTCTGTGACTAACCGAGTATAGTTGTAGGGCAATGCCGATATCCTACCCGTGTTTTTCGGGCCTAACCTTATTCGATGGGTTGATATGTACATTTCCACACATCAGGCTCTACTCGACTTTTGCCAGCGCGCCCGTGAGTTTGACGCGATTGCCGTCGATACCGAGTTTTTGCGCGAGCGCACGTTCCATCCGCGTCTGTGCTTGGTTCAGATTGCCACCCCTGCTGAGAGCGTCGCGGTCGATCCTCTGGTGATTGACGATCTATCGCCGTTGGCCGAGCTTATGGCCGACGAGAGCGTGACCAAGGTCTTCCACGCCTGCTCGCAGGATATGGAGGTCATGCTCCACACCGTGGGCGTGCTGCCGAGTCCCATTTTTGACACGCAGGTGGCCGCCGCCTTTTTGGGCGAGCGCCAGCAGATTTCCTACGGCGCGCTCGTGCAGACGTTTTGCGGCGTCTCGTTGCCCAAGACCGAGTCGCTGACCGATTGGTCGCGCCGCCCGCTGACCGACAAACAGATCGAGTACGCGATCGATGACGTCAAGTACTTGATCGTCGCCTATACCGAGATGATGAGTCGCCTGCGCGAGCTGGGCCGGGTGGACTGGGTGCTCGACGAGTTGCGTCCGCTGGCAGACGAGTCGCACTACCGCGCCGACCGCCATGAGGCGTTTCGCAAGGTCAAGCGCATCAACTCGTGTAGCCGTCACCAGTTGGGCATCGCACGCGAGCTTGCCGCTTGGCGCGAGGACCGCGCCGAGCGCCGCAACATCCCGCGCAAGTGGGTCATGTCCGACGATACGCTGCTGGCCCTGGTTAAACGTAATCCCGTTCGTGTTGAGGAGTTCCGCAGCATTCGCGGTACCGACCAGCTGGGGGAGCGCGACGTGGACGGCGCGCTCATGGCCATTAAGCGCGGTGCGAGCTGCCCACACGATCGCCTGCCGCTCATGGTGCGCGGGCACCGTCAGATTTCGCCGGAGTTGGAGAGCGTGACGGACCTGATGTATGCGCTCATTCGCCTGGTTGCCGAGCGCTCGGGCGTGGCGACCTCGGTCATTGCCTCGCGCGATGACCTGGCCGACTATATTGAGCATCCCGAGCAGAGCCCCCTGCGCGAAGGCTGGCGCTTTGAGCTCGTGGGTTCGCGTCTGGACGATCTGCTTTCCGGCAATATGGGGCTCACCGTGAAGGACGGAAAGATTGAACTGTTATAGGGAAGCCTAACCGGCTGAGTGGGTAGAATGCCTCCAACGTGTAACTCGATTCGGAGGAATTCGCATGCCTTATTACTATGGATACGGCTTTGGCATTGACCCGCTGTACCTGCTGGTTGTCCTTGTTTGCACAGTGCTCGGTCTTGCCGCGCAGAGCTATATCAACTCGACGTACAAGACGTGGTCCAAGGTGCGCTCGGACGGCGATACGGGTGCCACGGTCGCTCGCCGCATGCTCAATGCCAACGGTTGTAGCGCCGTGGGCATCAAGGGCATTGCCGGCGAGCTCACCGATCATTACAACCCGCAGGACAACAACCTGTATCTGTCGGATGCCAACCGTTCGGGCGGGTCGGTCGCAAGCGTTGCCGTCGCCTGTCACGAGGCGGGCCATGCCGCCCAGCGCCAAAGCGGCTATGCCATGATGAAGGTACGCACCGCTTTGGTCCCCGTCGTCAACTTTACCCAGAACACCTGGACGATCGTGCTGCTCATGGGCTTGTTCATGAACATCGCGGGACTCACGACCCTCGCGCTGGTCTTCTTCTCGTTTAGCGTGTTGTTCCAGCTGGTTACGCTGCCGGTCGAGATCGATGCCAGTCGCCGCGCCGTGGCGTATATCGAGCAGTCGGGCATGAGTTCTAAGCAGGTCAACGGCGCCAAGAAGGTGCTGACGGCAGCCGCGCTTACCTATGTGGCCGCAGCGCTCACTTCGATTATTCAGCTGCTCTACCTGATGGTTCGCTACAACAGAAACTCCAACCGATAACAAATTGGGTCGCTGGGTGCCGCGGGGATTCGTGTCCCCGCGGCGCTGTACTATGTGTTGGAC
>CABSYS010000295.1:0-2362 GCA_902482045.1 uncultured Collinsella sp. | reverse complement strand
CGAGCGACGAGGCTTGCCCACAGTGGCGTGCCCGGTGTAGCACATTCGATTGTTAGCGATTTGGTAGTCGGGCATCGAGTGGGGCGCCACTCTTAAGCTGGTCTCATGATTGTGGCTGGCATGGCGCACCAACCGATGCCCATTTTTTGTTTGATATAAGGAGTCATAAAGACGATGAATGCTGAGCAGTTCGATATCAAAATTCGTGCCGTAGAGGGCGGCGTAACGGCGGCAGCCGGCTTTAAGGCGGCGGGAATCCATGCCGGATTCCGCAAGAATCCCGAGCGCCTGGATTACGCGCTCGTCGTGCCCGATAAACCCTGTCCCGGGGCCGGCGTGTTTACGACTAACCGCTTTTGTGCGGCGCCCGTGCGGGTGAGCCGTGCCAACCTGGGCGGCGCCGACAAGGGCTACGGCGTCATTGCCGGCATTTCGGTCAACTCTGGCAACGCCAACGCCGCCACGGGTGAGACCGGTCTTGCCTGCGCGCGCGAGACCTGCAACATCGCCTCGCAGGTCATCGGCTGCGAGCCCCAGCAGATTCTGGTCGCCTCCACGGGCGTAATTGGTCAGATTCTGCCGATTGACACGTTTGAGACTGCCGTTCCTGCCGCCTACGAGGCGCTCTCCGCCCACGGTGGCGCCGATGCCGCCCGCGCTATCATGACGACCGACACGCACTCCAAGGAGCATGCCGTGTGTTACCGCAGCGAGGCCGCGGGGCACGCAGGCAATGCCTATACGGTGGGCGGTATGTGCAAGGGCTCGGGCATGATCATGCCCAACATGGCAACCATGATCGCGGTCATCACTACCGATGCCCCCGTCGAGCCGGAGGCGCTCCATGCCCTGTTGCTCTCCACCGTCAAACAGACCTTCAACAAGGTAACGGTCGATTCCGACACCTCGACTAACGACACCTGCATCATGCTTGCCTCCGGCGCCGCTGCCGCAGATGCCGAGCCTATTGTCGAGGGCTCTGACGCCTTCGACGAGCTAGCCTTTGCCGTGCATGAGGTGTGCGAGAGCCTGGCGCGCAACATCGCCGCCGATGGCGAGGGCGCATCCAAGCTCGTGACGGTTAACGTCACCGGCGCCGTGAACGACGAGGAGGCCGATATCGCCGCTCGTGCCGTCGCCAACTCGCCGCTCGTCAAGACCTGCATTGCCGGCCACGATTGTAACTGGGGCCGCGTTGCCATGGCGCTCGGTAAGTGCGGCGTGCAGTTTAACCAAGAAGATGTGTCCATCGACATGATGGGTATGCCCGTCTGCCGTGATGGCCTGACCGTTCCCTTTGACGAGGACGAGGCCCTGCGTCGCTTTGAGGCGTCCGAGATTGTGATCTCGGCAGGCCTGGGCGCAGGGGACGCGGCGACCACCGTGTGGACTTGCGACCTCACGCACGAGTACATCTCCATTAACGGCGACTACCGTTCCTAGACTCCCGATGTGTCGCGCGCCCCGCTGCAATCGCGGGCAACGAGGTGCGGCGCGATAGCTACATGAAAGACGAGGCAGACTATGAAGTTCGCACGCGATTGTCGCTCGAGCGAATCCAACGAAGTTACCGCGCAGCTGCTGTTCGAGGCGCTGCCGTGGATTAAGAACCTGACCGGTAAGACGGTCGTTATCAAGTACGGCGGTGCCGCCATGGTCGACGAGCAGCTGCGTCGTGACGTGATGAGCGACATCGTCCTGCTTAAGATTATCGGCATGCGCCCTGTTATCGTGCACGGTGGCGGCAAGGCCATCAACGAAGCGCTCAGCCACTACGACATCCCCGCCGAGTTTAAGAACGGCCAGCGCGTAACTACGCCTGCCACCATGGATATCGTGCGCGAGGTGCTGGGCGGCAAGGTCAATCAGGAGCTGGTCGCGGCGCTCAACCACCACGGCAACCTGGCCGTGGGCGTGTCCGGCAGCGACGCCGGTACCCTTATCGCCGAGCCACTCGACCCAGAGCTCGGCCGCGTAGGCAAGGTTACGCACGTCAACACCGACTATATCGAGCGCCTGCTCGACAGCGAGTACATTCCCGTTATCGCCACGGTCGCAGCGGGGGAGGACGGTGGCTTCTTCAACATCAACGCCGATACCGCCGCCGGCGCCGTTGCGGCGGCGCTTCATGCGCACAAGGCGATTTTTTTGACCGATGTCGACGGTCTGTACAAGGACTTTAGCGACAAGGATTCGCTTATCTCCAACCTGACGCTCGACGAGGTCAATGAGATGCTCTACGGCGGCGAGGTCGACAAGGGCATGATCCCCAAGCTGCGCGCCGCCGTCGATGCGCTTACCGCTGGCGTGTTCCGAGCCCACATCATCAATGGCACGACGCCACACTCGCTGCTGCTGGAGC
>CABSYS010000294.1:0-2379 GCA_902482045.1 uncultured Collinsella sp. | reverse complement strand
CTCGTGGGCTCGGAGATGTGTATAAGAGACAGGAGATGGGGATGCCCATGCAACATATCGATCGGATTATCCGCTCCAAGAACGTTTTTACCGCCCAAGACGGTATCGATGCCGCCCGCGAGCTGGCGATTGCCATTGCAGGCGATCGCATCGTCGCAGTCGGCACGCCCGATGACGTGATTGCCGCCGCCCCTGCTGCCACGCCGGTGGTCGACTACGGCGAGCAATTCATCTGCCCCGGTTTCCATGATGCGCACCTGCACTTCTTCCATACCTCGGTCGGTTCCTCGCCGTACATGCTCATGGATATGGGCACGTCAGAGGCGGCACTGGTGCAGCATGCGCTCGAGTTTTCCCAAGGCTTGCCCGATGACGCCTGGGTCGTGACCCAGGGCTGGCGTGACTACCGCTGGGATCCGCCCGAGCATCCTACCAAGGCCTCCCTCGACGCCGCCTTCCCCGATCGCCCCTGTGTTATGTATTCGGGTGACGGGCATACCCTGTGGCTCAACAGCCGCGCACTCGAAGCCCTCGGCGTGACACGCGACAGCGAGCCCCCGGCGGGTGGAAGTTACGACAAAGACTCAAACGGTGAGCTTACGGGTATCGCCCACGAGGCAGCTGCTATGCAGCTGCTGCCGCGCTGCCTGGAGTGGCTGGGCGAGGACCGCATCGCGAGCGCTTACGCCGACCAGATGAAGCGTATGGCCGAGCAAGGCATCACCTCAATCTGCGATATGTCGCTCATGCCCATGCCGGGCTGCGACTTTATCCGCGACGACGTCTACGACAAGCTGCAGGCCGCCGGCAAGCTGGGCATCCGCGCCCATCTGTTTCCCACGCTGCTGGATGACCAATCGCGCTTGGAAGAACTCCAGACCCGCTACGCGAACAACACGCTGCTCTCGGCGCCAGGCTTTAAACAGTTCTTCGACGGCGTGTCGAGCGAGCATACCGCATACCTCACTGAGCCCTATACCAACCCGCGCTTCCCGGGCGACCAGGGTCGCCTGACGGTTCCTGTCGAGCGCATGCGCAAGTTGGTTCTGGCGGCAGCCGAGCGTGGCCACACCGTGCGCATCCACGTTATCGGCGACGGTGCCATCCATGCTGCGCTCGATATCTTTGAGGAGGCGGCAGAGCTCTACGGTCTGCCCCCGCACGGCCATAATACGCTTGAGCATTTGGAGAATCTGCTGCCTCAGGATATCGATCGTCTGCGCAAACTCAACGTCATTGCCTCGAGCCAGCCTTGCCACATCACGCTCGACCCGGGTGGCCCGGAGCGCGACCTGGGCCTGGAACGCAGCCGCATCATGTGGCCGTTCGCAACTTATCAGCAGCGCGGCATCCGTCAAGCTTTCGGTACCGACAGCCCCATCACAGCCGTTACCAGCATGAACGTGCTTTACACGGCCATCACGCGTCAAGACCCCCGCAGCCACTGGCCCGAGGGCGGCTGGCTCCCCAGCGAGCGCATCGACGCGGCTACAGCTCTGCGCAACTACACCCTGGGTAGCGCCTACGCAGCAGGTGACGAGCAAAACCTCGGCAGCCTAGAGCCCGGCAAATACGCCGACCTGGTAGTCCTGGACCAAAACCCGCTCACTATCGACCCCCAAGAGCTGCAAGCCACCAAGGTTCAGGCCACCTACCTGGCAGGCAACTTGATTTACGAGCGCTAATAATCATGCCGTACCGTTAAACGCGGCTCGGGCAGCCTATTTTGGGATGGCGCTCGAGCCGCGTTTGTATATCGGTGGGGACCCGCTATGAGCGTCCCTGCTCTGCTTGATTTGAGCGTGGGGTGGGGGCGCTGCTGCCCCGCGCATTTAATTTGGACATCAGCAATGCCGTCTCTTGGTGTTTTGCATACTTTCCATTGCAGATTGCATAAAAAGGCTGGGATGTTCTTTCTGGTCCTGATGTACCCCCGCCTGGGCCGTGCAAAAAACGGAGTATTCAGCAACGCAAGCCCCGCCGGCGCCGCTACAGTCGGGTAGCATCGCGGAGCTCGATGACATTTTGTGGTCTGGTACGGCGCGAAGTATGCCCATTTGTCCCAACGGGGTCTGCCCACCGACCAAAATCGCCCGCTGAAGGCGTCCTTGGGACCAATAAGGAATGTCCAGTGCGTATGCAGCCGTCCTGGTCTGCTGAATACTCCCAAAAATGCACGGTGCTCCCTGGGGGACCCGTGCGCGTGGCGAAAACCATGCCCATGCCGACATCCGCATCGCCATTTTGCTGCACTGACTTTTCTGAATGCCGGGCCCGAGTTAGTCAACCTGGCTCCCGGGGCGGACCGGAGGGCATGAAGTTTGTCGCGAGTTCCGCACGCAAAGGAAAGCACTTAATGTGCTTTCCGTCTTGCGCAGG
>CABSYS010000293.1:0-2383 GCA_902482045.1 uncultured Collinsella sp. | reverse complement strand
TCTACACCTATTAAGTCGTCGGCAGCGTCAGATGTGTATAAGAGACAGCCACGATGCCGATCTGCTCGATTTGCGGCACCATCTTGCGAAGCTTCTCAACGTCCGATTCGGTGAGCTCTTGCGACGAATAAATCTGTACCATACGCGCGGCGTTGAGGCCCAGGCTGTTGACCAGGCTGTTTTGGATACCGCCGATAAGCGAGGTCATGGCAATGACGGAGGCGATGCCAATGACGATGCCCAAGATGGTGAGTAGGCTGCGTCCTTTATTGGCCTCGAGGGAGTGAAGGGCTTCTTGGATAAGGTCGCGCGTGCTCATGCCTTCACTCCTTTCGTTGGATTGGCGAGTGCGGAAATCATGGGCAGGTTATCAATGGCGCCGCGCAGGGTCTGCGGCGCGTGCGCGATGTACGCGCCATCGTGGATCCGGCCGTCACGAATGGTTACGGCGCGGTTGGCCTCGGCGGCGATACCGGGGTCATGCGTGATGAGCACGATGGTCTTGCCGCGTTCCTGGAGTTTGTGGAAGGTCTCCATCACGAGTGCTCCGGTGGCGGAGTCCAGGTTTCCCGTCGGTTCGTCCGCCAGGATGATGGGTGGATCGTTGACGAGGGCACGCGCGATGGCAACCCTCTGCATCTGTCCGCCCGAGAGCTCGGAGATGCGGTGATCCCAGTGGTCGACCGGCAGCGTGACGGCTTGCAGCGCATGGACGGCGCGCATCTCACGCTGAGCCCGCGGCACGTTGGTGTACGACAGCGGCAGCATGACGTTTTCGATGACCGATAGGCGCGGCAGCAGGTTAAAGCTCTGAAAGACAAAGCCGATGCTCAGGGCGCGGACTTCTGTGAGCTCGTCATCGTCGAGCTCCGCCACGTTGAGGCCCTGCAGGTAATAATCGCCTGCCGTCGGCTTGTCCAGGCAGCCCAGGATGTTCATGAGCGTTGACTTGCCCGAGCCCGAAGGGCCGGTAATGGCCACGAACTCGCCGGGATTCACTGCCAGGCTCACGTTGTGCAGGATATGGGCGCAGCCGGCCTCGCTCTCAAAAATGCGATGCACGTTGCGGATGTCGATGACGGGACGCATTACATGCCCTCGTCGGCAGACATGCTGCCAGAGTCGCCGCCGTCGGCCGTCATGTCTGCACCGGTGTCCACGATGAGGGTGTCGCCGTCGCGCAGTTTGGTGACCGGTACGTCCGCGTTGATCTCGTTGCCCTGGTCGTCGCGCTTGACCTGCGTTTTGCCAACCACGGCGTCGTTATCGTTTTGCGTCACGACGGTTACCTCTACGCGTCGGGTCTGTTTGCCTTCGCCGTCGGTTGCCACGTTGACGTAATAGTGCTCGCCACCCTCGGTCATGAGCGCTATGGTCGGCACCATCACTACGTCATCGAGCCGTTCGGTCACCACCGAGACCTCGGCGGTCATGCCCGGCTTGAGGCGCGCGTCGGGCGCTTCGATCAAAATGTCGACGTTAAAGGTCACGCTGCCGCCGTTGGCGTCGGAGTTTGCCACCGAAGCGATTGTCGTGACCGTTCCCTGGCTCACGATATCGGGAAAGGCCGGATAGGTAACATTGGCGCTCTGGCCCACGGCGATCTTGGCGATATCCTTTTCACCCACCTGAACGGTGACCTTCATCTTGGAGAGGTCGGCGATCTGCATGCACTGCTTGCCGCCGCTCGTATCGCCTTCGCCCATAATCATGCCGCCCGTCACCGTGGCGCCGACCTTGGCGTTGAGCTCGACGATGCTGCCCGAGCTGGGCGCGGTCACGGTGCGCTCGGCGGCTTTGGCGTTGGCCTGGTCCAGGGTCGCCTGGGCCGAGGCTAGGTTGCGCTGGGCGCTCGAGACGGCACTCGTGTCGGCGGCGCCGCTGGCACCATTCGCGCCTGCCGTATCTGCTTCAGGCGCCGGAGCGGCTTGGGCGGCCGCTACCGCTTTTTGTGCGTTGACGAGGTCTTCCTGTGCCGCCGCCACCGCGCGCTGTGCATCGGCAACGTTGCGATCGAGCTCGTCGTTTTTAATGGTCATAAGCACGTCGCCCTCGTTGACGGATTGGCCCGCCTGCACGTTGATTGAATCGACCGTGCCGTCGACAGAAGGGGAGACCACTGAGGACGAAATGGGTTTGAGCTGGCCTTTCGCCTCGACCGTTGTGGTAATCGTGCCCTCGGTCACCATGTCGGTCACAGGCCCGCTAGCGCTCTGAGGCTGCGCATTGATAACCAGGGTTGCGACAATGGCAATGAGCGCGATGGCACCTACGACGCCGGCGGCAATACAGCGTCGAATCAGCTTTTTGCGTCGACGTTCGGCACGTTTTGCCTTGAGCTTGGCATATGCCTCTTCCTGTCTCTTATACACATCTGACGCTG
>CABSYS010000292.1:0-2385 GCA_902482045.1 uncultured Collinsella sp. | reverse complement strand
CATCGACCTGCGCCGATGCCCCTAAAGTAGACACACGTTTTGTCCTATAAGCCCCGAAAACTGATCGAGCACATCAGGAAGGCCACCCCAATGATCCTCATCCCAATGTGTCACGAAGACGGCGTCGATATGGTGGACGTTATTGCGAACCAACGCCGACACCACGCGCTCATCGAGCCCACAGTCAACGAGCACCACTGCGCCACCCTGGCGTATAAGAATGGCATCGGCCTGCCCCACATCGAGCACCGTTACTGAAGGCGGAGCGAAGCGATCCCAGTAGATGTACGGAATCCCCGCCAGGAGCGCCAAGCAGACAAGCCCAGCAGCCATAGGCCGTGCCTGCGGGCGCGGCCACCAGACTAGAAGGATCCCCAGAAAACACGGCACAAGGTAAATCCACATGCTATCGGGCGGCACGCTCACGGATGCACCCGGAACGGCGGCAAAGAGCTGCTCAAAGAACAGCGCGCAACGAGCGACAATCATGGGCACCACGAGCGCCCAAGCTTGCAACGGCGCCACGAGCGAAAAGAGAACCAGCACGATCGACACAGCAAGCAGGAGACTCACCACCGGACCGATGACCGCATTCGCCAGCGGAGCAATGAGCGAGAACGTACCAAAGGCAGGAATGGTGATGGGAAGCGTCGCCAACTGCGAGCACAGCGTAACGGAAAGCATGCTGGCAATGCCCGTCGGCACACCCAGCTCTCCCAAAGCGTAGGTGGCGTACGGGCAAAAGCACAGGATGGCAAAGACGCTGGCACATGAAAGCTGAAAGCCCATCTCGTACAGGACCGTCGGCCGCAGCAGCACAAAGATGGACATGGTTACAAAGAGTGCCGAAAGGCCGTGCCGGCGACGCCCCGCACCGTTTACGACAAGCGTCGCGAACACCATGCAGCACGCGCGCACGGCCGAGGGAGAGGCACCCGTAAAGGCAGCGTAAACCACAAGCGTTATCGCCAATATCGCCCGTTGAAGACCACGTGAACACCGAGTCTTTTGCAATACAGCCTCGATTACAAACCCCACAATAGCCAAATGGCTGCCCGAAACGGCGATAAGATGCGCCGTTCCCGTCACCGAAAACCAGTCGCCCGCTGGCTGGGCGCGCAACTCGGCCGAGCGTCCACAGACAATGCCGGCTATGAGCGAACGCGCCGGGTCGGTCGCAGGCGCGATGGACGCAAGCAGCCCATTTCGCAGCCGAAGCAGCGGCCCCGGAGAGCCCTCATCGACCGACACAATCCGAACGGCTTTAACCTTGCGCACCTCGCCTCGGAGTACGCGCGAGCGCCCATACGCATCGTTCTCAAAGCGCGAAACGCGGCCGATAGCACGTACATGCGAACCGACGCCGAGCTCGCGATCACACGACAGCCGCACCTGACCTAAACACTTTTCGCCCGCATACGCATCGCAGGTATAGGAGTACGCACCGTCATTGATGGACGGGTCACCGCGCACAACAAATTCAAGACTGCTCGCAGCCCGATTATCCAGCGCCCTCGAAGCACACAGCGCCCCAATCGCCCAACCCGCGGATACGACCGCCCCCGCCACGAGACCAAGGGCCGTGGCATGCAGCCATCGCCTCCACCGTACAGGGCGCATACGGAACCGAGCCAACACGATGCAAGCCGCAGCCGCAACGGGAATGGCCATAAGCAATGTGACGGGTGTCGTCCGCTCACCCAGCAGCAAATCGGCCGCCATGTTAAGTACCAAGCCACAGCTCACACACAAGCCGGCACAAAGTGCCATCGTCCACGGCATCAATGGCCGTGGTGGCATCACTTGCTCGCGCTCGGTCGCACTCATACGCAAATGCAATCTTTGATTTTGGCGAGCTTCTTCTCACCGATTCCCGATACGCGCATCAGGTCATCGACTGAGGCAAAAGCACCGTTCTTTGTCCGCTCATCGATAATCGACTGAGCCATAGAAGGCCCAATGCCCGAGAGCGTCTGCAGCTCCGCCGCACTTGCCGTATTGATGTTCACGAGCTCCGACGAAGACCCCGCGCCAGGGGTCGTGGCAGCACTACTTTCGGCCCCGCCGACCGCCGCAGCCGCTTGTTGCTCCCCCACCTTCGGAACATAGATCTTTTGTCCGTCTGCGACCTTGGACGCACGATTAAGCCCTGTCACATCCGCCTCGGCCGTAAGCCCTCCGGCGGCATCGATAGCTTGGGACACCCGTGCTCCATCTTTGAGCCGATACACGCCAGGCCTCACAACGGCGCCATCCACATCGACGTACACCTCCGCAGCAGAGGAACTCTTGGCCGAAGACTCATCATCAGAAGACGCATCCCCGGCCCCGTGCACATCCGAGACGCTCGCCTCATCACTACGCTCAAACGACACGCTACTGGAG
>CABSYS010000291.1:0-2400 GCA_902482045.1 uncultured Collinsella sp. | reverse complement strand
GTCCCGGCCTGCAGTAACGTTGCTGGCGGTTCTTGGGCATCGCTTGCTGACGGGGTTCCTTGTCTGAATTGGACATTGCCGAAAGGGCCGCTGGTCCCGGTCGCTGGTTCGCGCTTTGCGTGAACTCCGCGCTACTGTGGGTCAGTTAGGCTTCTGTTGTTGGACCCGCTACATCTTCCCGTCCCAGCATCGACCTTAGCTTCTCGAAGCTCTCCTCGCTCAGGCAATGCTCCATGTGGCAGCCCTCTTGCGAGGCAACCTCGGACGATACGCCAGCGTCCTCTAGCAGCCCCACAAAAAAGCAATGGCGCTCCCACATTTGACGGGCAACCTCAAGACCGCGTTCCGTCAGATGCACATCGCGTTTGCCCATCTCCACGTAGCCGTTGCTCTCCAGGGTCGCCATGGCCTTGGAGACGCTTGCCTTGGTCACACCCAAGTATTCGGCGACGTCGATTGAGCGTACCGTGCCTTGGTGCTGCGACAGCACGTAGATCGATTCGAGATAGTCTTCTCCGGATTCACGCAGGGCCATGGGCCGCCTTTCGCGATGGCTTCTAGTTGGCCTTTAGATACTTTTGCTTGATTTACTTTACCGCAAAAGTTGCCCATGTCTTACTACTTTGCCTAAAAGTTAGCCGTGTTTCACAAAACGTGCGGGACGAAAACAAAATGGGGACGCTCCTCAAGGAGTGTCCCCAGGTGCCGGGTACCGGCCCGCAGCTAGATCAGGCCAAAGTGCTTCGCGGCGTTGTAGATGCCGTCATCGTCTACGGCGGTCGTAACGTAGGTCGCTGCGGCCTTTACGGTCTCCTGCGCGTTGCCCATGGCCACGCTTGTGCCCACGGCCGAGAACATCGACAGGTCGTTCTCGCCGTCGCCAAAGGCAATCGCCTCGCCCGCGTCGATGCCCAGGCGCTCCAGCGTCGCCGCCACGCCCAGGTCCTTGCCGCCGTTAGCGGGAATAATGTCGCAGAACAGGTCGCACCAGCGCGTGGTGAGCGAATGCGACACGGCGTCGGTCACGATATGTTCGTCGGCCGGGTCCACAAAGGCGCAGAACTGGTAGACCGGCGCATCGAAGGCATGGTCAAACGGCTCCTCGTGGTAGACGATTCCCGCGTTGCTACCGGCCGTCACCACGCGCTCGGACAGGCGGTTCACAAACGAGTTCTCGCCCTGCATGCACAGCGAGTCGTAGCGCCCCTGCGCCACCTGGTCCACAATCACCGCAACGTCGTCCGGATCAATCGGACAGCTACGGTAAACGCCCTCGGCATCAAAGCAGTGCTGGCCCGAGAGCGTAATGTACGCATCCCAGCCCAAGTTGAACAGCCAATCGGGCATCTGGTAGGTCGGACGGCCCGTGGCGATCACGCACGCAATCCCCTGCTCGTGAAAGCTGTCGAGCACCTGCTGCGCCGACGCCGGAATCCGGTGGGTCTTAAAGCTCAGCAGCGTGCCGTCGATATCGAAAAACGCGGCTTTGATCATCCTCGTCTACTCCTCGCCCTCGAGCTTTTCACTCGCCTCGAGCCACGCCATCTCCAGCTCGTCCATGGCGGCGTGAGCCTCGTCGATCTTTGCCTGCTGCTCGCCCAGCGCCGTGTAGTTGGTGGGGTCGACCTGGGCCATTGCTGCCTCGGCTTCCTCAACGCGGGCGCGCTGCGTCTCCATCTTGCGCTCGAGCGAGCTCACCTCGCGGCGGAGCTTCTGGCGTTCGGCGTTGGAAAGACCGTTGGGCTGCCCGCTCGTCTTAGGCTTTTCGGCCGCAACCGCTGCGGCACCGGTGTCGAACGTGCCGGTCTTGGCACTCGGCGCGCCCACGGGCTCGCCCTCGGCGGTGGCGTTGCACAGGCGCAGGTACTGATCGACGCCGCCGGGCATATGCGTCAGGTGGCCGTCAAGCAGTGCCCACTGTTGGTCGGTCACGCGCTCCATGAGGAAACGGTCGTGCGTCACCAGGATCAGCGTGCCGGGCCAGCCGTCCAGCAGATCCTCGACAATCGCGAGCATATCGGTATCCAGGTCGTTGCCCGGCTCGTCCAGGATAAGCACGTTGGGCTCGTCCAGGATCGTCAGCAGCAGCGACAGGCGACGGCGTTGGCCGCCCGAAAGGTCGCCGATACGACTCCAGAGCTGTTGGGTCGTAAAGCCCAGGCGCTCGCAGAGCTTCTCGGGCGAAGTCTCCTTGCCGTCGATGACGTAGTACTTCTTATAGTTGCTGAGCACCTCGCGGATCGTGTCGCCCATGTAGGGCTCGAGCTCCTCGAGCTGCTGCGATAGCACGCCAAAACGTACCGTCTGGCCGATCTTCACGCGGCCGCGCAGGGGCGCGATCTTGCCCTGGATCACGTCGAGCAGCGTGGACTTGCCGGCACCGTTCTCACCCAAAAGACC
>CABSYS010000290.1:0-2400 GCA_902482045.1 uncultured Collinsella sp. | reverse complement strand
CGTTGCCGACGATTCCGCTGGTCAGCGTCTTGACGCCTATCTGGGCGCCAACGATGGCTGTCCCACGCGCTCTGCCTGCGCGCATCTGATCGAGGGAGGCGCCGTGGCCGTCAACGGCGAGACCTGCCTGTCTAAAAAGTACGCCGTGCGCTCCGGTGACCGCATTTCGGTCGACCTGCCCGAGCCGCACGACCCGACCGACGTGATTCCCGAGGCCATTCCCCTCGATATCCGCTACGAAGACGACTATCTCATCGTGCTCTCCAAGCAGCGCGGCCTTGTGTGCCATCCTGCGCATGGTCATGAGAGCGGCACGCTTGCGAACGCCTTGGTCTACCACTGCGGCATCGACCATCTTGGTACCGTACAGGGTGAGGATCGCCCCGGCATCGTGCATCGTCTTGATCGCGATACCTCGGGTCTCATGCTTGCGGCAAAGGACGACGACACCCAGCGCGCGCTCCAAAATCTCATCCGCACGCGTACGCTCGACCGTCGCTATATCACACTTGTTCACGGTCATATCGCTATGGATGAGGGAACCATTAACACCGGCATTGCCCGATCGACGCGCGACCGTGTCAAGATGGCGGTTTCGGACGATCCGTTCGCGCGCCAGGCCATTACGACCTTTAAGGTCCTCGAGCGCTTCGATTCCACGCGTTTTGACGACGGCTATACGCTCGTCGAGTGCCATCTGTTTACGGGCCGCACACATCAGATTCGTGTGCATATGCGCCATATCAACCACGCCTGCGTGGGCGATCCGCTCTACGGCAAGTGCGATGCACGCGCCGATCAGGGTCTGACCAGGCAATTCCTTCATTCCTGGCGCGTCGCATTCGACCATCCCGTGACGGGGGAGCGTATTGAGTGCCGCGATGAGCTGCCGTGGGATCTTGCCGCGGTTCTCGACGACCTGGCTCCTCGCTCACTCGGTCGTACTGCCGCTGGCGACGAAATCGTTCCGCAGCTCGGTCTGCTCGAAGTCTAGCCAGTATTAGGTGGTTTCTTGAACTCGGTAAGCCTGCGGTAAGATATACGATTGTTTACGTAACGCGTTCCTGGGAGCCTGCATGCTCGCCTTTTTACAAACCAACACGCCCATCGTGATTTTCAACCAGATTGTCGTCACGCTGCTCACGGTCTGCTTTCTGTACCAGGTGGTCTTCTTTGTCATCGGCGCTCTTCGCGGCGAAGTCGCGCCTCCCAAGGCCAAAAAACTCCACCGCTACGCCTTCTTTATTGCGGCACATAACGAGGAAGCAGTAATTGCCAATCTCGTACGCTCCATTAAGGATCAGGACTATCCGTCCGAGCTCATCGAGGTCTTTGTCGTTGCCGACGCCTGCGCCGACAACACCGCGCAGCTCGCGCGCGAGGCCGGTGCCATTGTTTACGAGCGCAATGACCTGGCCCGCAAGGGTAAGAGCTGGGTCATGGACTTTGGTTTCGATCGCATTCTCAACGAGTATCCCGATACGTTTGAGGGCTACTTTATCTTCGACGCCGACAACGTTATCTCCCGCGATTACGTCTCCAAGATGAATGATGCCTTTGACCAGGGCTTCCATGTGGTCACGAGCTATCGTAATTCCAAGAACTTCGGCAGCTCGTGGATCTCTGCAGCTAATGCCACCTGGTATCTGCGCGAGGCGCGCTTTCTCAACAACGCGCGTAACATCTGCAAGACGTCTTGCGCCGTCTCGGGTTCGGGCTACCTCATCTCCGCCAGCGTGATCGAGGGCATGCACGGTTGGCAGTTCCATACGCTGACCGAGGACATCCAGTTCACCACGTTCTGCGCCATTCACGGCATTCGCATTGGATATGCGCCGGCGGAGTTCTTTGACGAGCAGCCCGTGACGTTTAAGGCGTCCTGGAAACAGCGCATGCGTTGGACCAAGGGATTCTACCAGGTCTTTTTTACCTATGGCAAGCATCTTGTCAAATCGACATTCCGCTATCATCGCTTTGCCGCTTATGACATGTTTATGACCATCGCTCCGGGCATGCTACTGTCCCTGATCTCCATGCTCGCCAACGCGACCTTCCTCATCGTGGGCGGGCTTTCGCACGGCTTCTTGGCCACCGAGGTCGATATGCAGGCTTGTGCCGCCTCGCTCATTATGACCTTCGTGATGATGTACCAGACCTTCTTTATCCTGGCGCTACTCACGACCATCTTCGAGTACAAGCACATTCATTGCGCGCAAAAGTGGCGTTTGGTGACCAACCTGTTTACCTTCCCGATCTTTATGTTCAGCTATATCCCCATCACGGTGGCTGCTCTGTTCCTAAAGGTCGACTGGGTTCCAACGCAGCACGCCGTCAACGTTACCCTCGACGAGGTCATGCAAGGCGCCAAATAACCACCACCAAAACCACCGCAAAGGGGAC
>CABSYS010000289.1:0-2405 GCA_902482045.1 uncultured Collinsella sp. | reverse complement strand
GCGCATGTCTCGTGGGCTCGGAGATGTGTATAAGAGACAGGTGCCCTGCTTGTCCAGGCCATAGGCCAAAGCAGCAGCGGTCGGCTCGTTGACGATACGCTTGACGTTGAGGCCGGCAATCTTGCCGGCGTCCTTGGTGGCCTGACGCTGGGCGTCGTTGAAGTAGGCCGGGACGGTGATGACGGCGTCGGTGACGGTCTCGCCCAGATACTTCTCGGCGTCGGCCTTCATCTTGGCGAGCACCATGGCGCTCACCTGCTCGGCGGTGTAGTCCTTGCCCTCGATGTCGACGACGGCACGGCCACCCTGGCCCTCCTTGACCTCATACGGCACGGTCTTGATCTCGGAGGTGCACTCGGAGTACTTGCGGCCCATGAAGCGCTTGATGGAGAACACGGTGTTCTTGGGGTTGGTGACAGCCTGGTTCTTAGCGGCCTTACCCACGACGCGGTCGCCGTCGGCGCGGAAGCCAACAACGGACGGGGTGGTACGGTCGCCCTCGGCGTTCACGATAATGGTCGGAGAACCGCCCTCGAGGACGGCCATAGCGGAGTTAGTAGTACCAAGGTCGATACCAAGAATCTTACTCATTAGAAATTCCCTCTCTCTTTTGCGTTCGCGCCGTCTCGACGGTCTGTCGCGCGGCGCTTCGGCTTGTCTTTCAGGATGTAGTGTATCCCCTTATGGGCCGGAATATACAAAATCTAAGTCAATTCATATAAGATTTCTTATTGTTGAGAGTTTAGGTTCGCAAATACGCAGGTAAACGCACTGTTTGAGTTCTGGGCAAATCTATTGAGATCTATGTAGAGATGGCTGAGGTTTAGGTCCGGAGCCGCACGGAGCGGTCTTTGGGCGGTCCCGGGGAAATCGCGACCCGTTTTGAGCGCATGTTCCGGGATACGCTTTCCAAAGGCTCGCTCAATCGCTCAATATTACGAGTCACCTTTAGCTAACATTTGCGCAGCTCAACGGCCTCACCTGCATGTTTTTTAGTAAACCGTGGCATACTCGGCGAACGGTATGAAGATGCCGGCCAGAGGGTATTGCAAACGGTCGCTCCCGTGGTATGTTTTTGCCCGAATCAAACCGACGCGCATCGCCTGTAGCGTCGGTCAACAGAGAGGAAACTACCATGGCTCATCCCGTAATTGATGCCGACGAGTGCATCGCTTGTGGCGTTTGCGTCGACTCCTGCCCCGCTGGCGTTCTGGAGCTCCAGGACGTCGCTACCGTCGCTGACGAGGACTCCTGCGTCGCCTGTGGCGCTTGCCAGGACGCTTGCCCTGCCGGCGCGATCACCGAGATCGTCGAGGAGTAACAACTCCCCCACTTGCACACTCACAAGTACACCGTGCACAAAAAAGGAGGCCTCCGCATCGCCGCGGAGGCCTCCTTTTGCTTACGTGGCGCGGGTAGCCACTATAGCAACGCCGCAGGTTGAGCATACGCCAGCGAAAACACCCCATTTGAGGCAAGGTGGCCTGAAAGAGGAGGGAAGCGTACTTTGGTACGCGACCGACGATTGAAGGCCAGATTGCCCAAATGGGGCGTTTGCAGCGTCGGCTACGATAGATCGTCCTCGTAGGGCATCAGGTCTGCCAGATAGCCTTTCTCCTTGAGTATGGCCTCGATCTCGTCGAGGGTTTGCTCGTCGTCTGCCGCAATGCGGTGGAAGTGATAGCCGCTGGTTACCGTCAGCAGTGGAAAGCTCTTGCCGCTCTCGATATCGTGCAGGTAGCGCTCAACATCGCGACGATTGCGGATGTCCAGGTCGGCCGTGATCTTGCCGTACACGCGGTGATTGACGATCACGTTGAGCACGGCGCCGCCCGCGTCGACGATGCTCGTGAGCTCATCGCCCGCCTGCTCCACGCCGTGGCGTACCTTGACCAGACGCGTGGGCACAGCCGGGCTGCTCGGCGCCTCCTGTAGTACATAGCCGCGATTGGTGGCGACGATATCGTGCCCGTCGGCGCGCAGCAGGGCGATGTCCTGCACCACGACCTGACGGCTCACGCCCACCTCGCGGGCAAGCGCACTGCCCGAGACAGGATCTTTGGCTCTCTCGAGCACGGCCATGATGGAACGGCGACGCTCGCGGGCGTCCATTATTTACCGTCCAGCAGACGCAGGTGCTTGAGCGAGAGGTCAAGAATCGGCGCGGAGTGCGTCAACGCCCCCGAGCTGATAAAGTCAACGCCCAGATCGGCGAGCGCGCGGATATTGTTGGCGTCCACGTTGCCCGAGCACTCGGTCTTGGCGCGACCGGCGATAAGCTCAATCGCGGCAGCCATGTCGTCGTGGGTCATGTTGTCGAGCATGATAATATCGGCACCGGCCTCAACTGCCTCGCGCACCATGTCCAGGTTCTCGCACTCGATCTCGACCGTCGTGGTAAACGA
>CABSYS010000288.1:0-2441 GCA_902482045.1 uncultured Collinsella sp. | reverse complement strand
CACATGGAGTCGGAGATTGCGAAGATGAACCGCGCGCTGGGCATGTTGAAGTTCAAATGCTGGTACTACGAGCAGGCGATCAAAGATGGCAACGAGGATAGAGTGAAGGCGCTGATTCCCGACAATTTGCCGGAAGAAATCAAAGATACCTACGATAACGCCCACGCTCGATAATGCCGCCCGATGCTCAAAGGGCTTTGGCAAGGAGTCCTATTCGGGTATGAGTGCAAAAAGAAGGCCTCCGAACCATAAGGTTCGGAGGCTATTTGATTTTCCGCCAGGTGGGCTTCCAGGTGCTGGGACGTTTCCCTCGGCTTTTTCTTATCCGGCAGAATCCCGCGATATCCCCGTATGACGCTCAGAACTCCTGCTTGCCGAGCAGCCACCTCGCGAGGTCCAGCACGAGAACACCATCCCGGGTATAGGGTTCATGCCTCGTGCGGGCGATGAGAACCTTCGGGAACGCATCCCTGACGGACAGCAGCGGCGCGAGCTCCCTCTCGGTTTCGAAACTCGAGATGTTTTTAAGTTCCGAAACTGAGGGGCGATGCACGTAGGCATATTATCGAGAATTCGAAATTCCGACCCCAATCACAGCATGCCGGCAGCGATGCCGGGCGCATTCGCACGTGCTACAATCCAACCGCCAGAGATGAAAACACAGTCCCCGTCGGGTAGTCGTGGGCGTGCGCTAGTCCGCATCAGTAACCTGCCTCCTTGGTTGTCCCTTCTCTGCATGGTCATCTACATAAAGGAGGAACCAACCATGCAGATCAGCGTGTCGTCCACCCTGACCGTATATCACGACGGTCAATTCTGGGTCGGGCTGGCGGAGCACGTCGAGGGCGGAAGGTATGGCGTCGCCCGCATCGTCTTCGGCGCGGAGCCGTCCGATGAGGAGATTCTGCGATTCGTTACAAGCGAATGGGGGAAGCTCTCGTTCTTCGGCGACAAGGCCACTGAAACAAGCAAGCCCGCGAAGAACCCCAAGCGGCGCGCTCGCGAGGCAGCGAAAGCCCTTAAACGGCCCGCGGTGAGCACTAAGGCACAACAGGCGCTCGCGGCACAGCGGGAAGCAATGAAGCGGGAATCAGCTCAAGCAAGAAGCCAGCGTCGCGCGGAAGAGGCAGAGGTGCGCTTCGAACAGCGAAAGATGAAGCGCAAACAGAAACACCGCGGGCATTGATCGCCATTTTCAGCAAGGCAAACCATATACAGCAGCGGCGTCAGTTCCACTTGAAGCCGACGCCGCGTAGACGCTGATGGTGACGGCTGTGCACGGGCACGGGCGCGCCACCGCACTTCACAGCTTGTTTCTCAAGTATTTGGGACGCACACGCGGCGTTCAAAAATGCGGAGCGACTCCGCATGGCTCGAGACTGAGCCGAGATGCCCCACTTCTCGCCCTCCAGCAGTCCCACGATGCGGTCGATGTCGACGGCAAAGCGAGGCCTTCCCTCGCGCTCGTAGCGGTCGAGGTATGCCTGGCACTCGGAGACAATGCGCTTGGTGTTGCCATCGATGATGCGCTGGAGCGTCTCGTAGTAGGCCGAGCCCTCGGTCCTGAAGCGGCGCTGGTAGGCCTTGGTTATGGGGAACATCTTGATGTAGTGGATGCCGTGGCGGCAGCCGGGGCGCGTCGTGGGGCGGGGTGGCAACGCAAAGTACTGGTCTTTGGGCACGTTAGGGGCGATGTTGGAACGCAGCGGCACGGCGAAGCCCCTGCGCTTCCCGCGGAAACGCAGCCTCACCACCACGATGCAGGGACGATTGTGCTTAAGCATGAGCTCACGGTCGCCATCGACGAGGTCGAAGAAGTCCTGGGAGATGGATACGATCTTCATCGATTACGCCCCCCTTCATACGAAGCGGGGCCCGCATCGCTGCAGGCCCCTACAGGTGGGCGATATTCTACGCCTTGCGGCACCCCGTCGCCCACGGAGGTTAAACGTACACGTAAGCCGTACTCTGAAAGCCGCGGCTTCCGGCAAGTAGTTTATACCACGAAAGGTCGCTTTCAATGCGCCTAGCTCGCAAAATAACACTCACTGGGCCGTTTCGGCGTGCTCAGCCTCCGCTCGATCTTACGCATGTTTTTTGGGAGGGCATGAATCGTCGCCCGTCACGGCGGCTTATACAGCCGTTTGCCTTTTTCGATTTAGCGTATTGCTCTTCAGATCATCGTGGTGTGCTCGTAGCCGCGCTCCACGAGGAGCCGCTCGGCAACGTCGAGAATCTTCTCGACCGTCTCCTCCGGGTACTTATTGCGTGCCACGGGCACCTCCGTCCTTGTTATCGCGATAAACATACCATGAGTGGCGTACGGGTCGAGAAGGGCTGGCGCCAAAAGAGCCCAACGGCCGTTACGGCTTCGTTAGAAACGCGCCCCACCATGGATGGTGAACCCGAAATGTAAGGCGCGCGGGCACGGTGGCTCGGCC
>CABSYS010000287.1:0-2443 GCA_902482045.1 uncultured Collinsella sp. | reverse complement strand
TTGCGCACGCCGTCGATGTGGCTGCGCTCGTAGTTGTGGCTCGCGTACACACCGGGGCCGATCAGGCCGTGACGGATGTCGTAGCCGGCAGACAGCGTGGCCTCAACGTCCGAGCCGTAATGCGGGTACACGTCGATGGCGTAATCAAGCTCGAGCTCGCGCGCGATATTGGACAGCGTGGTCACCAGATCGTAGTTATAGGGGCCACCCGAATCCTTGGCGCAGATCGACACCATGCGCTCGGTGCAGCCCAGGTCGTCGCCCACGCAGCCCATGTCAACGCTGATCATCTCGCGCGTGTCGGCCGGCACGAAAGCGCCGCCGTGGCCGACCTCCTCGTACACGGTAAAGAGCAGCGACACCTTGCGCGAAAGCGTCATCTCGCCGTCAGCAACGGCACGGGCCAGACCCAGCAGAATCGACGCCGACAGCTTGTCATCCAGGAAGCGGCTCTTAATGTAGCCGCTCTCCGTCACCGTGGTACGCGGATCCATAGCGATGATGTCGCCGGTCTGAATGCCCAGCTCAAGCACATCGTCCTTGCTGTCGACATTCTCATCGAGCAGGATTTCCATGTTCTTCTCGATGGTCTTGACCGGCTCGTCGGCCACATGCGCCGAAGGCTCGGTATTGAGGACCACGCCCGTGTAGACATTGCCGTCGCGCGTGTAGACGGTGCAGTTCTCGCCATCGGCCGTAGACCACTGGTGCCCACCAAGCGTCGTGGGACGCAGGCGACCATTGTCCTTGATGGAGCGCACCATAGCGCCCAGGGTATCGACATGGCTCGCCAGCACGAGTGGCTCGCCCTCGCCACCAAGCTCAACCAGCACGTTGCCCTTATTGGAACGCTCAGGGCCAAAGCCCATATCGCGCAACGTTTCCATTAGATAATCAGTCGCCGCACGGGTATAGCCGGTAGGCGAAGCAATCGAGGTAAGCGCCTTCAACTGGTCAGTAATATAGGAGAGCGTAGAATCCATCTTGGACACCAAAGTCACCCTTTCATATCGAATTAAACCCACAGCAACAATACCACCGCGAACCATCTTTTTACCTAGCGAGATGACCCATCGAGCTCCCCAGAACTGCGCCCGCCACGATAACGAGCCGGCGGGTCCCTGCCCGTTAGCCCCGAAATCTTTCCGCAGGACGGAGGAAGCCCCCGCCGCACGAAGTGCGCAGCGGGGGCTTCCGACATGTCCGAGGACGATTGTGGGGCTAACGGGCAGGGGCCCGCCGAACCAAGTTAGGCAGCCGGGCAGATCTTCTTGAAGAGCTCGATGACGTCGTCGAGCGTCGCCTCGCGCGGGTTACCCGGGAAGCAGGCGTCGGCCATAGCGTCCTTGGCCAGGACCTCGATCTCGTCAGCCTCCATGGCCTCGCAGACGTGCGGGATGTTCACGTCGGCGGAAAGCTGCTTGACGGCGGCGATGGCAGCATCGGCAGCCTCGTCGGTGCTCATGCCCGTGGTGTCAACGCCCATGGCGACGGCAACCTTGGCCAGGCGCTCGGCGCAAACCGGCTTGTTGAACTCCATGGCGATCGGAAGCAGCATGGCGCAAGCGACACCGTGCGGGGTATCGTAGTGAGCGGACAGGGTGTGAGCCATGGCGTGGTCGATGCCCAGGCCGACGTTGGAGAAGCCCATGCCGGCGACATACTGGCCAAGAGCCATACCCTCGCGGCCGGAGCCGGGCTGACCGGACTTGGCCTCGGCGACAGAGTCGCGCAGGTTCTCGCTGATCAGCTTAATAGCCTCAAAGTGGAACATGTCGGAGAGCTCCCAAGCGCCCTTGGTGGTGTAGCCCTCGATGGCATGGGTCAGAGCGTCCATGCCAGTAGAGGCGGTCAGGCCGGCGGGCATGGAAGCCATCATATCGGGGTCGACGACGGCGACCTCGGGGGCGTCGTTGGTGTCGACGCACACGAACTTGCGGACCTTCTCGGGGTCGGTGATGACGTAGTTGATGGTCACCTCAGCAGCGGTACCGGCGGTCGTCGGCACGGCGATGGTGAACACGGCGTGGTTCTTAGTGGGAGCAACGCCCTCGAGGCTGCGGACATCGGCGAACTCGGGGTTGTTGATGATGATGCCGATAGCCTTGGCGGTATCCATGGAGGAGCCACCACCGATAGTCACGATAGCGTCAGCCTCGGCGGCCTTGAAGGCCTCGACGCCGTCCTTGACGTTCTGGATAGTGGGGTTGGGCTTGATCTCGGAGTAGAGGCTCCAAGCGATGCCGGCGGCGTCGAGCTCGTCGGTCACCTTAGCGGTAACGCCAAACTTAACCAGATCGGGGTCGGAGCAGACGAAGATCTTCTTGTAGCCGCGACGCTGGAGCTCGCCGGGGATCTCCTTGATGGCGCCGGAACCATGATAAGAAATGGTATTGAGAACGAAACGATTAGCCATTGATAGCCTCCCATCGTGTGCGGGGCA
>CABSYS010000286.1:0-2447 GCA_902482045.1 uncultured Collinsella sp. | reverse complement strand
GGACGTCGGCATCCAGGCTGCGGCAGATCTGGCGCGAGTCGATGACGATAATCTTGCCTGTGCGGCGTGCCTCGGCGTAACCGTCCAGATGAATTTTGAACCAGCTGTCCTCGAAGGCGGCGTTGTGCGCCATATAGGGATACTTCTTCATGAGCTTGAGCAGCTGCTTCTGCAACTCCTTGTTCTCGCGGAACGGCTTTTTGCCGTCGATGTCGTCCCAGGTGATGTGATGGATGTTCGATAGCGGCACATCCTCGCCGCGGTAGATGTCGGGCAGGCCGCAGTAGTGCGCCTCGGCGTCATGCGGCACGGCGTCGCTGGTGAGGTCCATAATCTCCCAGCCCACGTTGATGATGTAGCCGCGCTCGGGCGCGCGACCGGTGGTCTCGATGTCGATGCCCAGCACCGTGCCTTGGATGGGCTTGCGGGCATAGGCCACGCCGAGTGCGTCGCGGTCACCTCGGATCTCGCGCATGACGGACGCGGCGGTGCGCTTTTGCATCTTGCCGATGGCCGCGCAGGTGTCGGCATCGGACAGGCCGCGCGAGAGCGTCGCGGGCGTCACGTTGCGTAGGCGTGCCTCGCCAATCTGGTCGCACAGGTCGCGGTTGCGGTCGGCCAGGTCGCGCACGGTAGCAAAGTCGAAGCCGGGGTCGCCCTCGGCGGTAAAGTACTCGGTCTCGAGCACCTTGAGGGCCTCCTCGCCCTTCTGACGCTCGGACTCCATGGCGCCGTGGTCGCCGTAGATAAACATGGGGATAAACGGCTGGCGTTCATATTCGAGTGCTTGTGAAACATTCATATGCTGCTCCTTGAACGGGCCGCGTCGCGCGGCTCGGGGTTACTGAGTTGTGGCGAGATGATAGTTTACCATGGGCAACTATTGGCACCGCGCCCGGGACAACTACAATACTCTAGTTGACCGCTAGGACTTTTACAATGCTGCCGAAAGACACGAAAGGTTCCATCCGTCATGGATTTACTGATTGATATTCTGCTCGACGCCGGCAAAGACACGCTCTCGCTGGTGCCGTTCTTGTTGGTGACGTACCTTGCGCTCGAGACGCTCGAGCACGTTGCGGGCGACCGCGTCAACGGCGCTATCAAGCGCGCCGGAGCCGCGGGTCCGGTTGTCGGATCGTTGTTGGGCATGGTGCCGCAGTGCGGATTTTCGGCCATGGCAGCAACGCTGTACGCCGGCCGTGTCGTGACGCTGGGCACGCTGGTTGCCGTGTTCCTCTCGACCTCCGACGAGATGTTGCCGCTGTTGCTCGCCGAGCAAGTTCCCGTGCAGACCATGGCGATGCTCCTGGCTTCGAAGGCGCTGATCGCGCTGGTCACGGGCTTTATCGTGGATGCTGCTATCCGCGGCCTTCGTCGTAACGCCCGCGCGCATGCGGCGATTCGCCGTACCGTGCTGGGGACCGCTGCCAATCCGGCTCATGTGAATTGCGCGCACGACGACCATACCGGGGGCGACATCATTGACGAAGTGGCCGAGGCGGGCGTAAGTGCCGATCACATTCACGAGCTGTGCGAACGCGATCATTGCGGCTGTGATGAAGACGAGGACGAGCACGGGCACGACCACAGCCACGACCATGGTCACGCGGACAAGCACGAGCACCACCACGACCACAGCCACGACCATGGTCACGCGGACGAGCACGAGCACCACCACGGCCACAGCCACTCCCACGAGGGCGCGCCCGTTCTGTCGATCATCCGCAGCGCGATCTCGCACACCGTGCAGGTGTCGGTATTTATTTTCCTGGTGACGCTGATTCTGGTCGCCGTGCTCGAGACCTTTGGCGAGTCCGCAATCGAGCAGTTCCTGCGCGGCAACGAAACGCTCGCCGTCCTGGGCTCGGCGCTTGTCGGTCTGATCCCCAACTGCTCTGCTAGCGTCGTTATTACGCAGTTGTACCTCGAAGGTGCGCTGCAGCTGGCGCCGATGCTCGCCGGCACGCTCATTTCCGCCGGCGTGGGCTACCTGGTCCTGTTCCGCACGAACCGCAGCGCTCGCGAAAATGCCGTGTTCCTGGTCATGATGTACGTCATCGGCGCCAGCTGGGGCCTCATCCTATCCGCCTTCGGCCTCTAAGTAGGCCTAGCAAAACGGGCTTCAAAATAGCCATGCTCGGCGCCTGCGCAGTGCGGCGACGCATGGCATTTTGAAGCCCGTTTTTTTGTTAAGCCATGGACCCTGAGCGTCCACACCGCCCAAAACAAAAAGGCAGATTTTTAGGCATGTCCCAAAAATCTGCCTTGGTTAGTGCAGCAGCTCGGTGAGGTTGCGTTTAAAGCGGGCTCGGTCCTCGCTGGTGAAGGCTGCCGGCCCGCGGGTGCGTCCCCCGGCGCGGCGAACCTTCTTTTCCTCGTGGCGAATAAACAGCTGCATGTCGATGGTCTGTCTCTTATACACATCTGACGCTGCCGACGACTTA
>CABSYS010000285.1:0-2464 GCA_902482045.1 uncultured Collinsella sp. | reverse complement strand
GATCTACACCTATTAAGTCGTCGGCAGCGTCAGATGTGTATAAGAGACAGTGGCCCGGCAGTGCGTAGCCTGCGATGCCGGCGGGGGAGACCGTGAGCTGGCAGTCAGCGTCCGACACTCCCGCTGCGGTGCTACCCAGCGCGTACGCCGCCGCAGCCGCACCGGCACGCTCGGACTCGGTCGTCACGTTGTCTGCCAGGTCGTGCACGTGCAGCACGTTGCCGCAGGCAAAGATGCCCGACACGCCCGTCTGCAGACCCTGGTCCACCACGGCGCCGCGCGTGCGTGGGTCCAGCTCCACGCCCGCGGCAACCGAAAGCTCGTTCTCGGGAATCAGACCCACCGAAAGCAGCAACGTGTCGCACGGAACAACGCGCTCGGTCCCCGGAATGGGTGCCAGATGCTCGTCGACCTTACTTACCTTGACGGCTTCCACGCGATCGTGCCCGATCACGCGCGTCACAGTCGTGGACAGGTGCAGCGGAATGCCAAAGTCGTCCAGGCAGTTCTTGACGTTGCGGCGCAGGCCGTTGGCGTAGGGCATGAGCTCGTACACGCCCTCGACCGAAATCCCCTCGAGCGTGCAGCGGCGCGCCATGATCAGCCCAATGTCACCCGAGCCCAGAATGACGGCACGCGAGCCGGGCTTGAGGTTCTCGATATTGATGTATCGCTGCGCCAGGCCGGCCGTAAACACGCCGGCGGGTCGGCTGCCGGGAATCTTGATCTCGCTGCGGGTGCGCTCGCGGCAACCCATGGCAAGGACGACCGCGCGCCCGGTGAGCTGCAGCATGCCGGTGGGGCTCATGAGCGTAACGGTGTGGAGTGCGGTGTCTTCCGTGGACTCGCCCGAATCGATCCCAATCACCATGCTGTCTAAGAACAGCGCAATGTCGGTCGCGCGCACCTGGTCGATAAAGCGCTGCGCATACTCGGGACCGGTGAGCTCCTGCTTAAAGTGCGAAAGGCCAAAGCCGGGGTGGATGCACTGACGCAGGATACCGCCCAAGTGTTGCTCGCGCTCAACGATGGCCACGCGCGCGCCGGCCTTGTGCGCGGCAAGCGCGGCCGCCATGCCGGCAGGTCCGCCTCCTATGACGACCACGTCGAAGGCCTGCTTAGGTACTGCCTCAGCGGCATCGCTATCAATCGCGCTCGAATTGAATTCCGCCATCCTAGCGCACCCCCTTTAAAGGTCCCTCAACGAGCCACGAGCCAGTGTCCTCCAGCAGCACCTCGCTGGGGTCACACCCCAGCTCGCGGGCCAGAATCGCCACCACGCGGCTCTGGCAAAAGCCGCTTTGGCAGCGGCCCATGCCCGCGCGGCAGCGGCGTTTGACGCCCTCGACCGAAACCGCACCCGGGCGGCGTCGAATCGCGGCAACAATCTCGGCCTCGGACACCGTCTCACAGCGGCAGACGATCTGCCCCCATGCAGGGTCGGACTCAATGAGCTCCTCCTTGCGCGCAAGCGGCGCACGGTCGAAGTCGTCCGGCGCGCGGCGAATCGGATCCCAATCGGCCCGCTCGCGCAGGGCAACACCGGCATCGCATAAGATCTGCTCCATGCGCTCGGCAATGGCCGGCGCGCTCGCCACGCCTGGCGATTGTATGCCCGCCGCCTGAAACAGCCCCGGCACCACGGCCGACTGCCCAATAAAAAAGTCGTTCGTCCCCTGAATGACCGGACGCACGCCGGCAAACGCGCGCACTACGCGGCGCGTGTCCAGATCGGGAACCAGCTTGCGCGCTCCCGTCAGCAGCGCGTTCACATCGCTTGCATAGATTTGCGTGTCGCCCGGCTCGCGCACGGCGACGGTCGCGGTGATCACGGTGTTGCCGTGGACCGTGCCCGTGACGATAACGCCCTTGGACACCGGCGTGGGCACTGGGTAGAGCGGTATGAGCGCACGCGGCTCCTTGTCCAGCACCACAATGTTGCCCTGACGCCAGACCATCTGGAACTTCTCGGCGCCCGCCATATGCGAGATGTCCACGGCGCCGTTGCCTGCGGCGTTGATCAGATAGCGGCAGCGCACATTGCCGGCAGGCGTCGCCAGCGTAAAGCGCGCGGCTTCGTCGGTAGCCTCGCCGCCAGCAACCTCAATCGCCTCCACCGGGGCGGAGCGCATAAATGTCACGCCGTTGGCTACGGCGTTCTCCAGCGCGGCAATGGCCACTTCAAATGGGTCGACGTAGCCGGTCGAAGGGCACCACAGCGCGCATGTTGCGTTGACGCTGGCACGCGGCTCTAGCTCATGGATGCGGTCGGGACCGATAATCGACAGCTCGGGCACGCCGTTGGCAAGGCCATTGCTGTGCAGCTTCTCCAGGTGTGCGCATTCCTCGTCGTTAAAGCCCAGCACCATGGATCCGGTGCGGTGGAACAAAAAGCCCAGCTCCTGGGCCCAGGTGCCATATAGCTCTGTCTCTTATACACATCTCCGAGCCCACGAGACATGCG
>CABSYS010000284.1:0-2467 GCA_902482045.1 uncultured Collinsella sp. | reverse complement strand
GATGAGCGACGACAACACGGCAAGTGTCGGGCCGATCAAGTCGACCGAGCGGATATGCAGCATACCCAGGTAATCGAGCACGCGGGCGCGAAGCGCCGGATCGACAATGGTGTGGAACACGGCAATATCGCGATGGTCCGCATCGACGCGCGGACCCACAAACGACTTAACCTGCTCCACCGAGGTCACCTTGGGCAGGCGCAAGAGACGAAAAGCCCCTTCATCAAATTGCCCGGACGCCGCAAGCACCACCTCACAAGCGGTATCACCGAGCGAGTCGGAGATAACGATAACGGTGGGACGAGCGGTGACCGGGCAATCCATGCGGGGCTCCTTTTGCGCTTATGCGCAGGCTAGCTTACTTTTTGCGAGCAAGCTCACCGATGTTGGCGATGCCGGAGAAAACGGCCTCGAAGCGGTTGAGCAGCTTAAGGCGATTATCGCGGAGCTGCTCGTCCTTGTCCATGACCATAACCTCGTCGAAGAAACGGTCGATGGGCGCGCGTAGGGCGGCGAGGGCGGCAAACGCGGAAGGATAATCCTCGGCGGTGAGAGCGGCATCGACGGCGGTCTGAGCGGCCTCGGAGGCGTCGGCAAGCGAAAGCTCGACCTCGCCCATCAGGGCGCGATCGTACTCCGCGCCCAGCTCGGGCTTGGAGATGTGCGCCGCGCGGGCGTAGGCGGTTGCCAGGTTGTCGAAGGTCTCGGCGTCGTTCTTGCGGGCCTCATCGAGGGCGGCGCAGCGGGCGAAGAAGACCGACGGGGCAATGATGTGCACCGCGGAAACGGCGGCAACGGTGTCGGCCGGGATCTTCTCGTCGCGGGCCATGCTCACCAGGCGGCCGTGGAAGAAGTCACGGACCTGCTGGGCGACCTCGGCGGCGTCGAACTCAATGCCCTGCTCGCTATAGAGCTCAAGCGCAAAGTCGATGAGCGACGTGGGGTCGATCGGCAGACGGTCGCGCAGGATGTTGATGATGCCGATGGCGGCACGACGCAGCGCGTACGGGTCGGAAGAGCCGGTCGGGGGCTCGCCGATGGCAAAGATGCCGGCAATGGTATCGAGCTTGTCGGCGCAGGCCACGATGCAGCCAGCGGTGCCCTCGGGCAGCTCGTCGCCAGCAAAGCGGGGACGATAGTGATCGCGGATAGCATGAGCGACCTCGTCGTTCTCCCCCATCGCGCTGGCGTAGTAACCGCCCATCACGCCCTGCTGGCTCGTGAACTCGACGACGGCGTTGGATACCAGGTCGGCCTTGCACAGGTGCGCGGCGCGAGCGGCATCGGCGGCCAGGTGGGCGCCCAGATGGGCCTCGCGGGCGATGGCGAGCGCGAGCTGCTCAATACGCTCGGACTTGGCGAGCACGCTACCGAGCTTCTCCTGGAAGGCGACCTTGGCCAGACGCTCGCGGAACTCGTCGAGGGAGATCTTCAGGTCCTCCTCGTAGAAGAACTTAGCGTCGTCTAGACGGGCGCGCACGACGCGCTCGTTGCCGTCAATCACGCGCTCGGCATTCTCGGGCTTGCTGTTGGAAACGACCACGAACTCACGCGTAAGCTTGCCCTCGCCGTCATAGATCGGGAAGTAGCGCTGGTTGGTGAGCATAGACTCGCAGATGATCTCGTGCGGGACCTTGAGGAACTCCTCGTCGAAGGTACCGACAAGCACCGTCGGCCACTCGCAGAGGTTGATGACCTCCTCAAAGACCTTCTTGGGCGTATCGACGTGACAGCCGGGGCGCGCAGCCTCGACCTCGGCGATGCCGGCAAGGATGGCCTCGCGACGGCGCTCGGCAGAAAGCACGCCGGCATCCTCGAGCACCTGCTCGTAGACGGCAGGGCTAGCGACCACATGGTCACCGGAGCCAAGCACGCGATGACCACGCGTGGTGTTGCCACTCGTCACGTCGGCAAACGAAACGGGCACGACGTCCTCACCCAAAAGGCAGCAGATCCAGCGGACCGGACGCACGAACGTGGCGTGCTCGTGGCCCCAGCGCTGAGAGCGGTAGTTGGGCCACTGCAGGCCGGCGATGGTCTTCTCGCACAGGGCCGTCAGAATCGGGGTGGCCGGGGCGGAAGGAATGTTCTTCTCGGCAAATACGTACTCACGGCCGTCGGTGTCCTCGCGACGGACCAGATCCTCGGCAGCCACACCGCACTTGCGTGCGAAGCCCTGGGCGGCCTTGGTGGCGTTACCGTCGGCATCGAAGGCGATGTTGGCCGCGGGGCCGCGCTTGACCTCGTGAACCTCATCGGTCGCGGTGGCGACGTCGGCAACGAGCGCAGCCAGGCGGCGCGGGCTCGAGATCACGCGGACCTCGCCGTGGGCCAGACCTGCCTCGTCGAGACCCTTGGCGATCATGGTGCCAAGCTGCTTGACGGCATTGTTCAGCGGTGCAGAGGGCATTTCCTCCGTACCGATCTCAAACAGGAAATCCTTAGCGTCTGCCATGGCTTACGCCAC
>CABSYS010000283.1:0-2471 GCA_902482045.1 uncultured Collinsella sp. | reverse complement strand
CTATTAAGTCGTCGGCAGCGTCAGATGTGTATAAGAGACAGGCTGGTGTGCCCGATCGCATCGACATCGACTGCGCCGCCGCCACGGGCTCCGAGTTCGGCCGCGTGGGCATCCTTCGCCTAGACGACGGGGCCGAGTTCTACGCGAACATCAACCCGGGCGAATAATCGGTGCAAAGGGTAGCTAATTACGGACGGGGCTTTTTGTCTACTTTCGGAGAGTAGCGCCTTCTTGCTCGGTAAGCGCAAGAAATGAGGAGCGTCTGCGTTCTCGGCAGCGCGAAAATGCTCGAAAAACCGTCGCAACGGAGTCAAACGACGTCGCGGCGGTTCTTTTTTGGCTGCCCGCTGGCTAAGTGAGTAGGCTTTTTTGGAAATGCCGAGCACCCAACATATTTGCCTCAATAAAACCGCAGGTCACAGACTTGTGTTTTGTCGGTGTGGTCGGGGATTCGGTAAAAGTCTACTCACTTAGTTTTGCGTGATGCATATTGTTCGCAATGTGACCCCAGCCGGGGTGATTCCATCGCAAATTCCGGTGACCGGGGGCAGCTAATTAGGCGCCGTAGGGGTTGCGGTCGCGTTCGATGCGTTGGCGGATGTGGGCGTACTCGATAATCAGTAGCACCAGGAGCAGGGCCATGATGGCTAGGTAGCTCACCACGGCGCCCATCAGACTCAGCAGCTTAATCAAGATCACCGGCAGCACCACGCTTACGGCGAAGCAGATCAGGTAGATCTTGGTGACGTCGCCGGCGTGGCGCAACACCGTGATGATGGCGTAGATAAAGTCGATTGCCGCGGTGACGCCGCCGGCGACAACCATTAGCAGTGCCAGCGTGCGGTAGCGCTCAAAGTTGAGGCCGTACATAAAGCTCATGATGGGGATGCCGGGGCCTGCCATAAATGCGGCGCATGCTCCGGTAATGACCACGATCAGCGCCATAACGGCAACAATAATCAGGTCAAAGCGGCGACGCTTGCGCGGATTCGCCCAAATGCTCGATAGGCGCAGGAGCTGCGGTTTATAGATAAATCCAATGCTCAGCAAAATAGCCTGCGCCGGAAAGAACAACGCATTAAAGTACAGCTGATACTTGTAGGCCAGCGTGCCTTCCATCACGAACTTGGGCATGCTCTCGATAAGGTTGAACAGGAACAGCGCACCAAAGAGCGGGGCGCACTGGATAAACAGGTGGCCAGCCTCGCGCAGGCTCATGCGGCGTGATTTTTCGGTCTCGAGCAGGGCGAGCGGGGCGGTGACCAGCACGAGCGAGGCAATCGCGGCGATGCCCATGGCCATGGCCGCGATGGGCATGCTGCGCGTGAGGAACAGTGCCACGCTAAAGACCGCGATGACGCCGGCGGAACGCAGCGTTTGGCTCATGCCGGCCAAATAGAGCTTGTCGGCCTGCTGCAGGCGGCCCTCGTACACGTCGGCGATGCCGTCGATCACCTTATAGAGGTAGACACCCAGGCCGATCGTGGCCATCTGTGCATCGTAGCCGCGGACGCTGCTGTACATGAGGCCGCAGCCTAGGGCGAGCGCTCCACAAAGCCAGCGGTTGAGCTGGTAGGAGGCAAAGGACGTCTTTTCGTCGATGTCTGAGACCTGGAAATTGCGCACGCCGTAGTTGCACGCGATCATGATGAGCGTGCCGGTGACAAAGGCGATGGAGAATTTGCCTGCTTCTTCGGCGCCCGCGAGCTGCGTGGACACGATGGTGAGCAGCGGAAACGCCAGGCCCCACACGGCGGTGCCGAGGGTGTTCCAAAGATAGTCGCGACTGGTGGCGTGCTCCTCGTATTCCGCTTCCTGCATGGAGAAGCCGCCGCCGTAGACGGCGCCGAGCAGACGGTTCCACCAGGCATTGACCATGCGGTGGATGGGGCCGGGTTGGCGATCGCGCTCGCGGCGACGGCGTGCGGCCTGACTGCTGTCGGGACCGCCGGCGTTTCGCTGGCTTAGCTCTTGGATGCGCGCGAGCTCTTCGGCCGTGTGAGAGGCGGGGAACAGGCCGTTCTCGATGCGTCCGCCCTGTCCGTGCGCCCCGCCCGATACGGTGGGGTCGGCGACGCCATTGCGGCGGGCGATGGCGCGGCGGATGCTATCGAGGGGCGTGATACTCAAGGAGGTTCCTTTCTCTTACTGCGCTCTAGTATAGCTGCGGTGGTATCGATTCGTGTTTTTGAACAGGCTGTTCAATAATTTCGGTGGGCGGCTGTAATTTGTCGGTAAACGTGCGGTATCCTGATGAAGTTTTGTGACCCCCCCGATACCGCTTGCGCGGTACCAAGGAGTTTTTACCTATGGATGTCGCTGCGTTTTTGCTGGCTCTTGTGCCGATCATCTGGCTCGTCGTGATGCTGCTGTGCTTTAAATGGCCGGCTTGGAAGGCCGCCATTGGCTCGTTCGCCCTTTCGTGCGCTGTCTCTTATACACATCTGACGCTGCCGACGACTTAATAGGTG
>CABSYS010000282.1:0-2474 GCA_902482045.1 uncultured Collinsella sp. | reverse complement strand
TGCGCATGTCTCGTGGGCTCGGAGATGTGTATAAGAGACAGGAGTGCATTATCGCCATCAACGAGGACCCGGATGCCCCCATCTTTGGTGCTGCCCAGTACAAGGTTGTCGGCGATGCCGTCGAGGTCGCCGAGGAGCTGCTGGCCCAGCTTGAGCGCTAGGAGCGCGCCAGCCAGTCGCGCATCTCGTCCTTAAGGCGGCTCCAAGTCGCCTGCGTGGCGGGGTCGGTAAAGGGCCGCGTAATGCCAAAGGGCGCGTCGAGCAGGCGGTAGATATCGCCCTGCTCGCGCGCCAGCGCGCGGCTCGCTGGATAGACGAGCTCAAACATAAAGCAGATGAGCCCCACCAGGTAGTCGGCGGGCTCGTCGCGTTCATCGCGTGCGACGCAGCGGTGCTCGTCAAAGGCAGCGAGAGTCGGTGTCGAGAACCGGCTGGCGAGAAATGCGTCCTCATCAACCTTGAGGATAGTGTCGACGGTGCTGTCGGCGATGGTGCGCATAATGTCGATCTTGTCGCCATCGCGCACGATATCGCAGAAGCGCCGTGTGCGCTCGTCGAGTTGTGCCGGCAGGCGAAAGTCGCTGTGATAGGCAATGCTTGCGCGGATGAGCTCGTCGTGCTCGTCAGTCTCGATAAAATCTCGGATGCTTGTTGTGGCAGGCGCGTCGTCGGGGTTCTCGCCAAAGAGGACCCCGACGCCCAACGCTGCGTGGCTCATACTCTCGGCGTCCTTAAAGGTGTCCCAGCGCCGCAACTGTTCAAAGCGTCCCATATCGTGTAACAGGCCGCAAAGCCAGGCCAGGTCAATATCCTCTGTCGACCAGCCCTGCTCGCGCGCCACGGCATCGCATGCCTCGGCAACGTGGTACGTATGCTCGATTTTGAGCGCGATACGTGGATTGGCGGCATCGTAAGCATCGGTGTAGGTCTTGAAGGCCGCCGCAGCCCGCGTTCGATCGATAGCTGTCATAATGGCTTCCTAAAAATTGTGTCTTTCTGTGTCTTTCGATCCGGTGGCAATTGTAGGCGAACTCGGTTGCCACCGGACGATGATTCTGCTGCGTCGTTGAACGCGGCTCGGAAAGATTGTCGGGACGAGGAACACTATGGTGCTCAAAATCGTTAAAACTGTCTGGCCGGTGATGCTTGCCTATGTTGCGATAGGCGCGCCGTGCGGCATTGGTCGCTAACGATTTGATAAGCCCTGGCGCTTTCGACGTCGGCTTGTGGCAGGGCTTGATTCCCTGGATTGCGGCTGCCGGTGTCGTGGCGGTGGCAATCAAGACAAAGTCGATGTTGTGGTGCTGCGTCTCGGGCATCGTGTTCTATATCGTTTTGAGCCTTGTGTAAAAGCAAGGGTGCGTTTAGCGTCCCGGCCCAACGAATCGAATTTCTCACCGAGCCGGTCTGCTTCTTCTGGTACCATGGTCAAACTTTACTGTAGCAAAGCGTGACGTGGGCTTTTGTTCTGCGTCAGCGGAAATGGGGGTTTCATGGCACAGGAAGCGACCGCCAACGAGCAAAAAAAATTCAAGGTACCGCGTATCCCGGGCGACATCATGATCTATCCCATGATTGTTGGCCTTTTGCTCAACACTTTCTGCCCGCAGGTCTTTGAGATCGGCGGCTTCTTTACCGCTGCCTGCCGCGGTGGTTCCAACACCATCGTTGCCGCGATCCTGCTGTTTGTGGGTGCCGGCATCAGCTTTAAGTCCACGCCGGGCGCCATCAAGACCGGTATCGTCGTTCTGATCCCCAAGCTTGTTGTTGCGGCCGCCCTTGGCTTGGGTGTGGCATATTTCTTTAACGACAACTTCCTGGGCCTGAGCTCCGTGTCTATCATCGGCGGCATCACGTTTTGCAACATGGCGCTCTACACGGGCATCATGGGCGAGTTCGGCGACGAGTCCGAGCAGGGCGCCGTCGGTATCCTGTTCTTTACGGCCGGCCCCGCCGTCACGATGATCATCCTCGGTGTCTCGGGTCTCGCCAACATCCCCGTCGGTACCATCATCGGCTCCATACTGCCGCTTGTTATCGGCATGGTCCTGGGCAACTTGTTCCCGTTTATCAAGAACCTGCTGGTCCCCGGCGCCAATCCCGCGATCGCCGTTATCGGTTTTCAGCTCGGTGCGTCCATGAGTCTTTCGAGCTTTATCACCGGCGGTATTTCCGGTATCTTGCTGGGTCTCATCACGCTCTTTATCGTCGGCCCCATCACCTTTGCGTTCGAGCGCCTGTGCGGTGGTAACGGCAAGGCGGCCGTTGCCTGCTCCACTATCGCCGGCACTGCCATGACCACGCCGGTCGCCCTCGCCGAGGTCGCTCCGCGCTATGCCGAACTTGCGCCCACCGCGTACGCCCAGATCGCCACCGCCGTCATCATCACGGCAATCATGGCTCCGATTCTGACCGGCTGGGTCGACAAGAAGTTTTGCCAGGGCAAAGAGGATCTGTCGGTCGAAGGCATCGAG
>CABSYS010000281.1:0-2483 GCA_902482045.1 uncultured Collinsella sp. | reverse complement strand
TCTACACCTATTAAGTCGTCGGCAGCGTCAGATGTGTATAAGAGACAGGCTCTCGTGATACACGTCATCGAACGAATCGAGCGGAGACTCGATACCGTAATGATGGTAGTACCACCAGTAGCAGGGATAATTGTCATAGAAGCCGTCGGCCTCGCGCACCTCGGGCGGCACGGCCTCGGCAAGCTGACGCAGCACTTCCTTGGAAACACCCAGCGCCACGCCCATCACCAGCAGCTTGTTCCACAGCACCAGATCGCCCGGGACGGCTTCCTTTAGGCGTGTGAAATCCTCGAGCCAATGCTTGAGCGCCTTGCAGCGAGCCGCCACCTCGGCGCCCTCCGGCGTAAAGCGGCGGAACGTAAGGCCCACGCCGATACCCACCAGCACAATCGGCACCGAGATAACCGCGGCGGTAATGTTCGCCTGTGCGCCATCGGTAAAGAAGATGGATCCCACGGGAACAAAGGCAATCAGGATACCAAGAACCAGGCAAAACACCATTGCAACAATGCCGTCCGAGGCAACGTACTCGCTATCGGCCAGCTTGCCTTTAACGGTGTTCTGATAGTCCTCGAGCTTATCACCCACGGGTGTAGCGTGCTGCTTGACGTAGTGCTGCAGCTCGTCGAACGTGCGCGAACGGTCACCGTTCTCGTCAGGCTTAGCACCGGCAAAGAAGACCTTGAGCACCATGTGGTCAATGCCCTTGGCCGACTTCCAGCCCGCATCACTCACCGTCACGCGATACGTCTGCTCTTCTTTTTCACGCCCCAACAGACCCTTCTTGGCCTTGGTCACGGTCGCCTGCTCCAGCTTGATCACACGGTCGTCAGTGAGCTTCATGAGCGTGGCGATATATGCCTGATCGGGCACCTCGTTCCAGCTCATGAGGGCCGAAAGCACGGCGGGATGGTCGGCCGAAGGCACATCGCGGAAATATTCGTCCTGGAAAAGCGGCTTGGGCTTGCGCTTGCGCAGCTTGAGCATAACGATTGTGCCGGTAAAGGCCACCGCCGCAACAACACTTAGCACGGCAAGTGCATTGGCAATCATGCGAGCGTGAGCGCGGCGGGCGTTAGCTTCGTCGGCCCATTCCTTCTCTTCACTCAGGATCGTTGACATGCGCTCTTCGCCCGCAGCGGCAAGCTGCGGCACCCAGTCGCTGGGGAAGGCGATGCGTGCCTCGGCGAATTCGCCCTGATGCACGCAGGGAATGGTATAGGTGACCATGGGCTCGTCCTCATCGAGCGACACGTCGCCCGTCAGCGGACCGTGGCCCCATGCGCGGAAGTTATCGCCTTTGACGGCCGCCGTCCCGGCAGCGGCATTTGCGAAGCGCACTTCCATCTCGACATCGTCGGAATCCGCAGACCAGCCGTCACCCACGAACTTCCAGTAGAGCTCGGCGGTATCGGCCCAGTTCATAACCGCACCGGTCATGGTGTAGCTCACGTAGTAGATTGCGCTGTCGCCGCTCTCGTGAGGGCTGAACACCTTAATCCTTACGCCGTCACCGGTCTGCTCGACCGTGTAGACGCCAGAGTCGCCCTTGTTCGCGCTATCGACTTTGTTAAACGCGGTGTCCTCTTCCTCGACACTCAGCACGTCGACGCCCGCCGTGCCGCCCTGCTGGTTGGTACCCGTATTGATCTCCCAAAACACGCCGTTGATGTCGTCATCGAAATCAAACTGGCGTCCCTCGACAACGGTCAGCGATCCATCGGCCTCAACCGTGGCACTGATATAGGTTTGGGTCATGGAATAACCGTCGGCGTGTGCAGCGGCGGGCAGTAGCAGCAATGCAAGCGCGACGAGTGCGCAGACGGAAGCAAATCGCGCAAACAGGCGGCGCTGCCGACAGGTTTTGGCAACGGGGGCGTTCATAGGCACATCCTTTGTCTGTGATACCAGCAACGCCATTGTCCCACGTTTGCGGGTACGCATGACGAACATCTAGGCGACCGGAGCGCCAAACGGGATGAAAGTCACACCCGCACCCCAACAGCCAGTCATTGGGGACGTTCTTAAATGACCAGTCATTAGGGACACCCTTGGCATGGCCTGCGCCAGCAATAGATACCACTTCACAGCTCCGTCACAGGTGTAGCGGCTTTGTGTGGGCGCGGCATGCGCTGACTGAGCCGCCAGCCGAGGGGCATAAAGCAGTTGAGCGAAAACGGTTTGCCCCTTTGCCGTTCGCTCGAGGATCATGTCCCCCTTTTCCGCGGAAACCCCGGCAGTTGCGAAGAGCTGCCGGGGTTTCTGTCGTTTGTGAGGCTAAGTCGGTACGCAGCGATCGAGACCTTGAGCCGCAAACCCACCGGGCGCAATGCGCACCGCCGCCAACTTGTGAGCGCGGCAACGCCTTCCCTGCCAAGCCCCGCGCTATACTCGTCCGCATGGATATCAACGCACGCAACATAGCAACGCCCGCCGCGGACGCGCCAGCGACGCCCTGTCTCTTATACACATCTGACGCTGCC
>CABSYS010000280.1:0-2490 GCA_902482045.1 uncultured Collinsella sp. | reverse complement strand
CGCATGTACACGTTGTTGAGGATCGGGGCAAAGATCAGGTGGTTGAAGTACTCGCTCACGCTGTCCTTGATGTCGTTGAGGCCGAGCTCCTTGGCGTCGAGCTGATAAACGCGCTCGCCACCGTACTGGTTGACAAAGCGGATGCCGCGCTCGTCGTTGCAGCGGCTGCGGCCGACGCTGATGAGCTGGAACAGCGAGGTGCGCTTGTCCAGGATCTCAAAAGGACCGTGGAAGAAGTCGCAGGTGTTGATGGTGCAGGAGTCGATCTGCAGCATCTCCTGCACGTTGCAGATGCTAAAGACGTAGGCGGCACCAAAGAGCGGACCCTGGGCCATGACGTTGATGCAGGGCTTGTCGGCGTTCTGCTCGGCCCACTTGGCAGCGAGCGGACGGGTGTACTCGACGGCCTTGCGATAGATGGGGTCGACCAAGTCGAACGCGGCCATAGCGGTCTCGTACTCGGCATAACCCTCGGTCTGCTGCGTGAGCTCCATGGCGATCATGGTCACGACGGCGGAGTTGGTGCGGCCCATGCAGGACTCGTCGACGGCCAGGCTGTCGTACTTGATCTTGTAGTCGCAGACCTCGGTGAGGCCGGACTCGTCAACATAGATGGCGATGGTGCTGGCGCCGTGGTCCTTGGCGACCTGGGCGGCGACGATGGTCTCCTTGGTGCCGCGCATGGACACGACGACGGCCAGGGTGTTCTCGTTGACGTAGGCCGGGGTGGCGTGCACGAACTCATTGCTGGTGTAGCTGGAGCTCACGACCTGCGTGGCCTCGTGCTCCATAAAGTACTGGGCAGGATAGTTGCCGCCGTTGGATCCGCCGGCGCCAATCCACACAACGCGCTTGATGCCGCCCTTGTCTGCCTTGTCAGCCAAAACCTGGGAGACGACGTCCTTAACCTGTTCCTGAGTAGTCATCGTGCATCAGCCTTTCTTCTCGTTTGATGCTCTCGATGGCATACAAGTTACATACATGTTTTGGTTATGTCGACTAGTTGTATGCTATATTTGACTTAGAAATTCTGCTGCTAAGGTTTTCGATTACTCGTTACCAGCGATTTTATTGTTGTGTTGAATACATGCTTGCTTAGTTAAGCATACAAGTTAGATATAGGTTGGCAATATGAGCGTCTCATCTAAAAAGAAACTGAGCCAATACGAACGCTTGGCGGGTACGCTTCGCGACCGCATCGCCGCCGGCATCTACGCACGCGGAGACAAGCTGCCGTCCGAGATGGAACTCATGGACGAATCGGGCCTGTCGCGCAGCACCGTGCGCCACGCCCTTAAGGTGCTCGTTGATGAGGGCCTGGTGCGCACCGAGCGCGGGCGTGGCGCCTTTGTGGCCGACACGCCCGCGCTCCACGAGAACAACCTGGTGTTTTCGAGCTATACGGCGCAGGTCCAGGGTCAGGGCATGAAGCCCACCACGCGCACGGTGGACTCGGGCTTTACCAAGGCGGGCGGCAGCATAGCTAAGTTCTTTGATGCCGCCGTGGGCAGCAAGCTCGTCAAACTTGTCCGCCTGCGTTATCTGGACGATGCGCCACTGTGCCTGGAGACCACCTATCTACCACCGAGCTTTAAAGCACTCATCGATCGCGATATCAACGGTTCACTCTACGCCACGCTGCGCCAGGAATTCCATCGCGCGCCGGCACAGGGGCACAAGACCTTTGAGGTGTGCTATGCCTCGCAAAACGAGGCGTTTTTGCTCAACGTTGAGCGCGGGCAGGCGTTGATCCTAATCACCGACTACGTCTACGACACCGACGGCCGCCCGCTCCATGTCTCCAAGCGCATCCAGCGCACCGACCGCGCCAAATACACCGAACCCATCGGCTAACCTGCCAAAATAAACCTGCCCCTAAATGGTAGGTTTGGGGAGGTCGGGAAACCAGGTTGGTTTGGGTTGGTTGGGTGTGCGCTCGGCTAGGACCAACTCCATCCAGCACATGTCGTACCAGCGGCCGAACTTTTGGGCGCAGCGGTCGAAGGCGCCCACCAGGCGATATCCCATATGGGCATGGAAATCCTGGCTGTTGTGCGTCAGGTACTCGTCGTCCTTATCGTGCGGCACGGCAATGAGCGCGCACATGTTGGTGATGCCCATCGCGATCAGGCATTGCTTGAGCGCATCGTGCAGCTCGCGACCCAGCCCGCCGTGGCGTACATCGCGCGCCAGGTAGATCGACGTCTCGACCGACCAGTCGTACGCCTCGCGGCTGTTAAGCGGACTCACATAGGCATAGCCTACCGGACGCCCGTCCAACTCCATCACCAAATACGGATAGCGCTTGAGCGTACGCTCAATACGCCCGGCGAACTCCTCAACGCTCGGCACCTCGTATTCGCAGGTAATCGCCGTCTGGCGCACATACGGCTCATAGATGGCAAGCAACGCCGACGCGTCATCGGGCGCCGCCAGGCGAATCGTCGGCTCGGACATCTCGGTCATACAACCCTTCTCCCCCAAAAGCAA
>CABSYS010000279.1:0-2496 GCA_902482045.1 uncultured Collinsella sp. | reverse complement strand
GTGGGCTCGGAGATGTGTATAAGAGACAGCTCAAGGAGCAGAACCCCGAGATTAAGGTCGTCGCCGTTGAGCCCGCCACCTCCCCGGTGCTCTCTAAGGGCCAGGCCGGCCCGCACAAGATCCAGGGCATCGGCGCCGGCTTTGTGCCCGACGTCCTCGACACCCAGATCTATGACGAAATCATCCCCGTCGAGAACGACGACGCCTTTGCGACCGGCCGCGCCGTGGGCCACAAGGAGGGCGTGCTCGTGGGCATTTCGTCCGGCGCCGCCGTGTGGGCCGCACTGCAGTTGGCCAAGCGCCCCGAGAACGAGGGCGAGACCATCGTGGCCCTGCTCGCCGATACCGGTGAGCGCTACCTGTCCACGGCACTCTTCCAGGACTAGGGCCTGTCGCCCATAGGTTGAGCCCAGGACGAACCGGTCTCCTCTCTCCCGGCAGTCTGAGCCCATCCAATCAGGGTGTCCCACGAGACGCCCGAACTTGCTACAATGTCTGCGGCGCGGAACCAGCCTCCCGCGCCGCTTTTCTTTTTTGGCCACATGCCACCAAGGAGAACCTCCCCATGCACAACAAGCGCGTGCTCGTCGCCATGAGCGGCGGCGTAGATTCCAGCGTGACTGCCTACCTGCTCAAAAGCCAGGGCTACGAATGCGTCGGTGCCACCATGCGCCTCACCTGTCCCGCGCCCGATCCCGTCACGGGCATGAGTAAGGTCGACCGCGACATCGCCGATGCAAAGGCCGTCGCCGAGCGCCTGGGGATACCCCACCATGTGCTCGACCTGCAGCAGACCTTCGACCGCAACGTTATCGAGCGCTTCGTGACTGCCTATCAGGAGGGACTGACGCCCAATCCGTGTATCATCTGCAACCGCCATATTAAGTTTGGCGCGCTGCTCGATGCGGCACTCGATATGGGCTGCGACTACATCGCCACAGGTCACTACGCCAAAACGAGCCAGGCGTCCGACGGCACCTGGCAGCTGAACCGCGGCGAAGATCCCAAAAAGGACCAAAGCTACTTTTTGTATTCGCTCACACAAGAGCGCCTGGCACGCACGATCTTTCCGCTGGCCGGACTGGACAAAGAGCGCGACGTGCGCCGCATTGCCGCCGAGCAGGACTTCATCAACGCCCAGAAAGCCGAGAGCGAGGATATCTGCTTTATCGCGGACGGCGACTACGCGGGCTATATCGAGCGCCGCTGCGGACGTGCCGCTGCACCGGGCGACATTGTGTGGCGCGACGGCAGCGTGGTCGGACGCCATAACGGCGCGTTGCGCTATACCATCGGCCAGCGCAAGGGCTTGGGCGTCGCGATGGCGCATCCCGTGTACGTAACGGACGTCGATGCCGCCAACAACATTGTGCATCTGGGCGAGGCCGAGGACCTGACGGCCACAGCGCTCACGGCCAACGACTGGATCTGGAGTGCCCCTGCCGACCGCATGGAGGCGGAGCTCAATGCCGGCGGCATTCGCGTGGGTGCCAAGTACCGCTACCGTCAGAAAGACCAGGCAGCGACCCTTACGCGTAACGAAGACGGGCAAATGCTGCTAACTTTTGACGAGCCGCAACGAGCCATCGCCCCCGGCCAGGCCGTCGTCGTCTACCACGGCGACGTCGTCCTCGGCGGCGGCACCGTTACGGCAGCCATCAGGTAGCCGCGGGATTATCGCCGCACGTGTCGAAGCACTCCAACAGCAGCATTCACCTCGATCACGCGACGCCCGCGGCCGCGGCAAATGGCCTCGAGTCGACCCTCCGCCGTCGCCCATTCGCTCTGCGAAAGAATCTCGATCGCCTCATCAACAAATCCGTTGAGTCGTGTTGAATCGAACCAATCGAGCGAGTCCGCAAGCGCCAGCTGGACGGAAGGGTCGGGCCCAAACGGCTTAGCGGAAAACCCAAACTCCCCAGCTGCGAGCACGGCAGTTGATACGTTGTACCACAGGCAGTTGCCGCTATCGAACAGCGGAGCAGGTTTTATCTCCAGGGTGTCGACATTGCGGATAATGCCGAAGTTTCGCCAATGGCGGTCGCTGTTGGCCAAAAGGGCATCGCAGATAATCATCTGCGACATAGACCTTCTCACAGCGGCCTCATCGACACCATGCTTACCAAGGAAGCGACAGTATCGGTCGTACGTCGAGCTTCCTCGCTGGCCGCCAAGGGCGTTCTTAACGTAAACAGCCGGAACATATTCCTCGCGGCCATCAAGAAAGTCGTCGCACAGACACACAGGGCCATCGAACATCCGCTCAACCGTATAAGGAACAAACTCGCCCTCCGACAGCAAGCGACGATGTAGAGCCGTTGCAACCGCCTCGTTAAAGGGACGTTGATCGTCCATCCCGCACCCTTTAGCCAAAACGCGAATGTCGTTTCGAATCATCCACGATTTAGGGAGCTCGCCCTCGGACGTGTTATCCGGATTTTTAAGACCGATGCCCTGTCTCTTATACACATCTCCGAGCCCACGAGACATGCGCAG
>CABSYS010000278.1:0-2498 GCA_902482045.1 uncultured Collinsella sp. | reverse complement strand
GGCCCATGCCCTGGTAGGCGTACGGGGAGGTGCGGGGCTTGTAGGCGCCGCCGCGCAGCATCGTGGCGCCGGCGGCCTTCACGCGGCGGGCGATGTGGATGAGGTTCTCGCCCTCGACGGAGCACGGGCCGGCGATGACCTGGAACTGGTCGCCGCCGATCTTGACGCCGTGGCCGCAGTCGATGACGGAGTCCTCGGGGTGGAACTTGCGGTTGGCACGCTTGAACGGCTCGGAGACGCGCTGCACGCGCTCGACGACGTCCATGGACTCGAGCAGGAACGGGTCGATCTTGGTCGTATCGCCCACCAGGCCGATGATGGTCTCGTTCTCGCCGCGCGAGACGTCGGTCTTGAGTCCTTTTTTCTCGATCCAGCTGACGATGTGGCTTACGGCCTCGTCGCTGGCGCTCTGCTTTAAAATTGCAATCATGGTGTGCCTCTCGCCTCGATGGATAACCCTTGCAAAAACGGCCCGCATCGCGAGCCGCATTATATGGTGCATGAGAGTTTATACTATCTGACTCGCTTTTGCCGCCTAAAGCGCGCCGTCGCGCCGCGTCTCCCACGTAATTGCAAAGCTTTTTCTATTATTTTGTTAGCCCGTGGCGCACTTGGGTATAATGCCTACCGTTCGCCCTATTAGCTCAGGGGATTAGAGCGTCTGCCTCCGGAGCAGAAGGCCGTTGGTTCGAATCCAACATGGGGCACCATCGAACGTAAGACCGTCCGAACCTCGCATGGTCCGGGCGGTTTTTCTTATACCGACGCGACGTGATGGGACGTGGTATGGCAGCAACGGATATCGAGCGCGGGCTCTCGACCGCCGAGGTCGAGGAGCGCATCGCCGCCGGTAAGATCAACCGCAACATGGAGCTCAAGACCAAGTCGGTCCGCGAGCTCATCATCGAGAACCTCTGCACGCTGTTCAACTTGATCAACGTGGTCTTGGCGATTTTGGTGTTGCTGACCGGTTCGTTTAAGAACCTGACGTTCCTGTTCGTGGTGTTCTTGAACACGGCAATTGGCGTCATTCAGTCCATGCGTTCCAAGCGGATGGTCGACAAGCTTACGCTGCTCACCTCTAAGAAGGCCATCGCGGTGCGCGACGGCGCCGAGGTGGAGCTCGACCTGGACCAGATCGTGCTCGACGATATCATTCGCCTGGGTCGCGGTGACCAGATTCCGGCCGACGCCGTGGTAGTGTCGGGTGAGGCGCTCGTTAACGAGAGCCTGCTGACGGGCGAGAGCGACCTCATCAAGAAACAGCCGGGCTCCGAGCTCATGAGCGGCAGCTTTATCGACTCGGGCCTGCTGCGCGCCCGCGTGATCCATGTCGGCGCCGACAACTACGTGGCCAAAATTAATAACGAGGCCAAATACGTCAAAAAGGTCAATTCCGAGATCATGAACGCGCTTAACGCCATCGTGCGCTTTGCGAGCATCATCATGATCCCGCTCGGTTTGGCGTTGTTTGCCTCAAGTGTGAGCGAGCTGTGGGATGCCGCGGGAACCCCGGGCGATAGCGCGCTTTCGTGGTGCTTCTCCGAGCTGTTGGCTGGTCATGTGCCTTCGTCGGCGCTGCTGTCCACGGTGGGCGCCCTGCTGGGCATGATCCCGCAAGGCCTGGTGCTGCTGACCTCGTCGGTGCTCGCGATCGCCACGGTGCGCCTGGCGCGTCGCAAGGTGCTGGCACAGCAGCTCTACTGCATCGAGACGCTCGCGCGCGTCGACGTGCTGTGCCTGGACAAGACGGGCACCATTACCTCGGGCCGTATGGAGGTCGAGGGCACCTACCCGCTGCCTGTTGAGGGTGTTGGCTTTGGCGCGGACTCGGACGAGGCAGCTGTCCCTGTCGAGACCACGGTGCTCGACTTTGCGCTTGCCAACGTGGCACGTGCGACCTCGGCGGATGCCAACGAGACCTGTCAGGCGCTGCTCAACTACTACGCCGATCGTCCGGTCGAGGTGTCCGAGCCGCTGTCGGTCATTCCGTTCTCGTCGTCCAAAAAGTGGAGCGGCGCGTCGTTTGCGCAGGGCTCCTATGTAATGGGCGCCGCGCAGTTTGTACTTTCGGAGCGTGTGTTTTCACAGGTCGAGAACCGTGTCGCCGATCTTGCCGATACCTGCCGCGTGCTCGTGGTGGCGCGCGTGGACGGCTTTACACCCGATGGCGATATGGTGGGCGAGGCCGAGCCCGTGGGCTTTGTGACCATTCGCGATGAGATTCGCACCTCGGCGGCCGAGACTATCGGCTACTTTAACGAGCAGGGCGTGACCCTCAACGTGATCAGCGGCGACGACCCGCGTACGGTGTCGTCGATCGCGCGCGTGGTGGGCGTGCCGGGCGCCGATGCCTACGTCGACGCTACGACGCTCGATACGCCGTCCAAGATTGATGCGGCGGTGGACCGCTATCACGTCTTTGGGCGTGTGACGCCGCAACAGCTGTCTCTTATACACATCTCCGAGCCCACGAGACATGCGCAGAGATCGTATGC
>CABSYS010000277.1:0-2501 GCA_902482045.1 uncultured Collinsella sp. | reverse complement strand
TCTACACCTATTAAGTCGTCGGCAGCGTCAGATGTGTATAAGAGACAGATCCAGCGCGGGGCGCTCACCACGTAGCCGTTTTGCACGCGCAGCAGTCCCAGCGGATGCGCCGGCGCGGCCTCGCGCTCGCCCGCGACCGAAGATGTGCTCAGCGAGCGCGGCGTCGACGTGGCGCCGCCACAGGTCGCATGAGCGTAGTCGATGGCATAGGTCACCGACGAACGCACATCTGCCGAGCAACCCACGGCGACAAACAACACCAGGATGGCCTCGGCGCGCTCGGCGGGCATGAGTTCAGCCGCCTGCGACAGGCGCTCGAGCGCATTGCGATAGAGATTCGTGTCCTGGTGGCATTCCTCGAGTGCCCGCACCATGGGCTCGCCAGCGGGGCCGCACACCATATTGGTCACGGCCGCGGCGTCCATGGGATTGCGACGGCGCAGGGCCAGCTGCGACATAATGCGCGCGGCCGAGGTGCCGTAATCGGCAAAATAACGTTCCTGCAGCGTGCCGACCGGCGCGCGCACGATAAAGCGCGAAACCCAGGAGCGATCGGCGGCACGGCTCTGCGGACTACGGCCGTCGGCGAGCGGGCGGCTCGAGAGCACCAGGCCGCACAGTTCGATATGGCTCAGGTGCGCTGCGCGCTTAAAGATGTCAAACATTGCCCCGCACGGGGTGAGCTCAGCTTGAGAAGCCATGGCTTAGCCCTCCTTGGTCGCAGAGATAGTGTCGGATACTTCGGCCGGCCCGCCAAAGGCGCGGACAGCCGCGGCTCCGCCGGCAAGCGGCGTCGCCAACGGAATTTTCGCACGTCGTGCTGACACGACGGGAAGCTCAAAGGCAAACCCCATCGCCAGCAAAAACCACGTGAGCGCATAGGTTGCAATTAAGGCGGCCACCAGGCCACCCGCCACGGCATGCTGGGAAAACACGGCGCATGCGAGTGCGACCAGAGCCGGAACCTCGCAGGCGGAAAGGGCCAACACGCCCTGCAGAAATCCCGCACGGCGGTCGCGCACCAAGGCCCCGGCAGCGATGCCCACCATGCCCGGCAGCGCCAGCGCGAGCGCGGCGATAATGGCCGGCAGCTTCCCGGACCACATAAGCGGTCCCACGACGAGCGTCACATGGGCGCCCGACGCCAACAGCGCCGCTGATACCACGACCACAGTCCAAAGCACGCCGCATACCGCCGTCGCACCAACCATCGCCGCACGCCGGGCTGCGTGCCCCGATACCTCCATCGGGCACGGCATGAGCGGCTCGGCGCGAAGCGAGCGGGCGACATTTTGCGCATAGTGGTCGCAAAATGCCGAGAGCGCCGCCTCCACCGCAGCCGGCTCGGGGCGATCTTCCTGATGGCAGGACAGGCAGGCCATCACCACATCGAACAGCTGAGCGTCGACAAACGCCAGTGCATCGCGCAGATCCTCGGAATTTGGATCGAGCCCCAGCTGCTGAGCCTGTTCGGCCGCGGCAAGTGCCACATCGGGCTCGCGTCGCAGCAGTTGCGTCAAGTCGCAGCCGGGTGCGTGGGCGCCGACGGGATAATCGGGCAGCGTATCCATCTTGAGGCGATAGGGGCTGGCGATATCGCGCGTCCTTTTGCGCGAGCCCGAAGTACCCGACGCGCCCGGCGCTACTTCGTACGGCGCGACACCGGCAATGAGCTCGTAGACCGTACTCGCCGCTGCATAGACATCGATTGCCGGCGACATGCGGAGCGTGCGTAAGTCGGGGATATCGTCGGTGAGCATCTCGGGCGGGGCGTAGGCAACCGTCGCACGGCGCAGCGTGGCATAGCGCTCGGTAAACGACGCCTTGCCGCCGGTACCGGCCACGGCCGACGCAGGCTCAAGCGCCAGCGACGAGCCAAAGTCGATCAAGCACAGGTCGAAGGTGCCTTCAGCAAGCTGTCGGTCGAGCGGCAGGCGCGCCGTGCGCACCATAATATTAGCGGGCGAGATATCGCGATGGACGAACCCCTCGCCTACCAAGCTCATGCGGCAGAGCAGATCGAACAGGTCGCGACCCAGGCGCGCCGCCACGAGCGGCGACAGACGCCCGGCATCGTCCACGGCAAGGCGCGAGCGCAGGCGAGCGAGCGTCTCGCCCTCGACCCACTCCATGACGATCACGGGCACGCCGTCGACCTCGCCCCACCCGTATAAGCGGGGAAAGCCCTTAAGGCCCGAAAGGGCACGATGGCATTCATATTCCTCGCGAAACGCCGCCTTGAACTTGGTGACCAGCGCCTCATGGGCGGCATCGTCGTCAAACTCATCGCGCGTCGGCAAGATGAGCTGCTTGAGTGCCACGGCCTCGCCTTGGGCGTTGACGGCACGCGTCACGCGGCCGATACCGCCGCGGCGCATGGTGGCGTCATCGGCAAACAGCATCGTAAAACGGCGCAGGTAGGCGGGAAGCTCGTCCGTGCCCAGGGCGACGGCCGGCTCAAACCCGTCGACGCGCGCCAGGCGCAGGCCCACCATGGGATC
>CABSYS010000276.1:0-2508 GCA_902482045.1 uncultured Collinsella sp. | reverse complement strand
GATCTACACCTATTAAGTCGTCGGCAGCGTCAGATGTGTATAAGAGACAGGTGGACGAGAGTGCGCTCACCGGCGAGTCCATCCCCGTGGAAAAGACCGCCGGCGACACCGTCAACGCCGCCACCGTCAACCGCACCGGCTCGTTTATCTTCCGTGCCACACGCGTGGGCGACGAAACATCGCTTGCCAAGATTATCCAGCTCGTCGAGGACGCCAACGCCACCAAGGCGCCCATTGCCCGCATGGCCGATAAGGTCGCCGGTGTGTTCGTGCCCGTGGTGTTCGTGATTTCGGCCGTGACCTTTGTGGCGTGGATGGCGCCGACCGGCAGCGTGAACGAGGCACTCACCTCCGCCGTAGCCGTGTTGGTGATCAGCTGCCCGTGCGCGCTGGGCCTGGCCACGCCCGTCGCTATTATGGTGGGCACCGGCAAGGGCGCCGAGATGGGCATTCTGTTTAAGAGCGCCGAGGCGCTGGAGAACCTGCGCAGCGTGGGCACCGTGGTGCTCGATAAGACGGGCACAGTCACCCGCGGCAAGCCTGCCGTGACCGACATTGTGGTTGCCGCGCGCGCCGACGGCTCGCCCGCCATGAGCGAAAAGGCGCTGCTCAAGCTGGCCGCCGCGCTGGAGCGCTCGAGCGAGCACCCGCTGGCCGAGGCGATTATGGCCGAATGCGAGACGCGCGGAATTGTCGCGCGCATGGTCGAGAACTTTGCCGCCGCGCCCGGGCGAGGCGTTACGGCGCGCGAGGGGCAAAACGTCATTGCAGCCGGCAACATGCGCCTGATGAACGAGCTGGGCGTTACCGTGCCCGCGGGTCTTGCCGAGCAATTTGCCGCCGAGGGCAAGACGCCGCTGTTCTTTGCCAAGAACGGCGAGCTTGCCGGCACCATTGCCGTGGCTGACGAGGTCAAGGAGACGAGCGCCAAGGCCATCGCCGCGCTCCGCAAGCTCGGCGTCGACGTACGCATGCTCACCGGCGATAACCGCGTGACGGCCGAGGCCATCGCCCGCCGCGTGGGACTGAGCAGCGAACAGGTTATCGCCGACGTCCTGCCCGCTGACAAGGAACGCCACGTGCGCGAACTGCAGGATGCGGGCGGCAAGGTCGCCATGGTGGGCGACGGCATCAACGACTCCCCCGCTCTGGCGCGCGCCGACGTGGGTCTGGCCATCGGCACCGGCGCCGACATCGCCAAGGAGGGGGCAGATGTGGTGCTCATGCGCAGCGACCTCATGGACGTCGCCCGCGCCATCGAGCTGTCGCGCGCCACGATCCGCAACATCAAGCAGGACCTGTTCTGGGCGCTGTTCTACAACGGCATCGGCATTCCGCTCGCCGCGGGCGTGTTCTTCCCCCTCACCGGCTGGCAACTCTCGCCGATGTTTGGCGCCGCGGCCATGAGTCTGTCGAGCGTGTGCGTCGTAAGCAATGCGCTGCGCCTGCGAACCTTTAAGCCATCAGTTGCGGTGAAATAAGGCGTAACATGCTTAGCTAAACCGCTATTTAGTCCGTATTCCACCGCAACTTTAGGTACTCAACGAAAAGGAGATAATCATGAACTACATCGTTAAAACGTCTGGCCTTATGTGCGGCCACTGCGACGCTACTGTCGAGACCGCGCTGCTCAACGTGGCCGGCGTGACCGACGCCGACGCCGATCACGAGACCCAGACCGTCCAGGTGGAGTGCGCCGACACCGTGACTGCCGAGCAGCTCGCCGCCGCTGTCGAGGCCGCGGGCGAGAAGTTCCATGCCCTTTCGGTGACCGCCGCGTAGCAGGCGCTGCCTACTCAATCCTCAGAAGTTGCGGTGAAATACGGACTGTTGAGCCGCCCTAGGCCTTTAAACAGTCCGTATTTCACCGCAACTGACGGGGACATCCGGAAGATCGACCAGAAACGAGGACCCGCCATGATGGCAGACCATAAATCGGTGACCCGCATGCTCAAGACGGCACGCGGCCAGATCGACGGCATCTTGCGGATGGTCGATGAGGACCGCTATTGCGTCGATATTTCCACGCAGCTCATGGCAACACAGGCGCTCATCGCTCGCATCAACGCCGATGTGTTGAAAGCTCACATCGATGGCTGCGTCGCCTCGGCCATCGAATCAGGCGACGAGGAGCTCAAGGCAGCCAAGCTCGCCGAGATCGAACGCGTCGTCGACAAACTCGCCAAGTAATTGGTGCAAGGGAGTCAGGTTACTTTGCACCATCTTGGTGTAATGGGGACAGGTATGTTTGCACCACATTGGTGCAGATTAACCTGCCCCCCTTGCTCTAAATCGGGTATAAAGGCGTGCAGCATATCGAACGAAAGGCAATTTGCATGAATGACTTTATGAAAGGACGCAATGGCGCCGATGAACTCACCATCGTAATGGGTTTTGCCGGCATCATCATCGCGATGATCGGATCGATAGCCCGCGTCCAGTGGCTCAGCTGGATCGCCTGTCTCTTATACACATCTGACGCTGCCGACGACTTAATAGGTGTAGATC
>CABSYS010000275.1:0-2520 GCA_902482045.1 uncultured Collinsella sp. | reverse complement strand
AACGGCGAGTACGGTGGCTACCGCAAGATCCTCATTAAACTGGAGGATGGCGAGTAGGCCACGCAAAAAACGAATTTTACAAAACCGCTCTTCCGGGGGCGGTTTTTTGATCCCCTGGGGACGGAGGAAAACGGATCACCGGGTTAGACTGACCCCCTCGATGATCCGTTTTCCTCCGTCCCCAAGGGATCAAATCTGTTGGCGTGGGGCAAATCTGTCCGCTTGGGCGGGTAGGATGGATACATTGATTATTGCGAACAGTTTGAGCGGAGGACCATGTCTGTTCGAATCTATACCACCAATGCCGGCACGGATTTGAGCGATGCCGAGTCGGCGCTGCTTGCCGACCTTATTGCCCGCCACGGGCGTGCCGTGTTGCTGGCGCCAACGTTTGCCGAGCTCGACCTGTGCCGTCATGATGCGGCGGAAGCCGGGATTTCGCTGGGTATTGACTACAAGACGCCTACATCGTGGCTTCGCTCGCTTTGGGAGCTTTTGGGCGACGGGCGCGGTTTCGTCGACAACCTGCAGCGCCAGATGCTGTTCTCGGACATGGTCACGCGTCTCGACGATGCCGATTTGCAGCCGCTTTCGCGCAGCCAGGGCACGGTGCGCATGCTCGCGCGCATGGCCCGCGACGTGTTGCCGGGCGTTGCGGGGACGGGTGCCGAACGATGCCGTGGCGACAACTGCCAGCCCGAGCCCAAAAGCGACGCTGAGGCCCGCGTGTTCGAGCTGTTGAGCGCCTATGCGAGCGGTTTGGACCGTCGAGATATGGTCGAGTCCTGCGAGGCAGCTGACATTATGGCCGGTGCCCTGGCCGATAGCCTGCCGGCGTGCACCCGCGCCGTATGCGTGCGCGGTATCACGTCGTTTACGCACGGTCTGCTCGAGCTGCTGTCTGCCGTGGCGAACAATGAGGGAGATGTCGTCGTGCTGCTTGCCCGCGAGCAGGCGGCGATGCGCGAGGAGCTTGCCGCGGCATTTGATGCCCGCGGCGTGCTGTTTGAGGCCGCGCCGCTGGAGGAGGACGCCGTCGCGTCTGATGCCGCCTGCGGGACCGCCGCTCAGCCTGCTTTTATTGAGGTCGCCGGCCCCCATGCCCGTGCCCATGCTTATGCGGACGCCATCGATAAGTTGGTGAAATCGCACAAGGAGTCCAAGGCCGATAAAACTACTGCAACGCCCGCCGACCCCGTGCGCGTGCTCGTTGTTTCTGCTCGGGCACCCCAGCTGTTCGGTGAGCTCGCCTCTCGTCTGGCGGCTCGTCATATTGCTGCCGAGGCAGTTGAGTTTACGGCGTTTTCCCAATCCATTGCGGGCAGGCAGTTTGCGGCGCTCGCCGGCCTGATCGAGCGTATGAAGGCCGCCGATGAGGGCACGGCGTCAAAGACCGAGTGGTGGCCCGCGCCGGAGCTTACCGACTGGATCTACAGTCCGCTTTCGGGCGCTGATGCCGTCAATGCCCGTACCTTCGATAAGAATATGCGTCTCTCGCGCAGCAAGACTACCGCGGGCGTTAAGAGCCTGCTGCAGAGCGTTCAGGGCCAGGTGAGGGGCGCGCGCAAGGCGGCGAGCGACGAAAACTGGTTTAAGAACGTACCGTGTGTGGTCTCGGACGTGTTCCAGGCGCTGTGGCGTGACAAGCCCGTGACGGCGCTCAAGGCCATGCTTGCCGTTGCCGAGGCGTTGCCCGATCGCTTGCTGGGCAGCTTGGATGGCCAAGCCCGTCGCCAGGCTGAGGTGGCCCTGCTGCGCCATGTCATCGACATCCTTATGAATGGCGCCCGCGCGCTCGACGTGTCGCAGGCCGCGACCGTGCCCGTGCTCGATGGCATTCGCACCAAGGTGGACAAGCGTAGCACCGCCTACGATTACGAGACCCACGAGGTTGACCGTGCGCCACGTGCCCAGGTTCGTTTTGCTTCGCTTGCCGATGCGGCGGCTCTGCGCCCCGGCAGCTACGATGCCGTGCTGTTTGCCGATGTCGATCTGGACAGCTATCCGCTCTCGCACGAGGAGGGGCCGCTGGCCACGCTGGCGGCGAGCCTTGGTCGCGAGGGCGTGACGCTTGAGCCCGCGGCCTTGCTGCGCGTGCGCTTTGGCCACGCGATGCAGGCGGCACGCGGCCCGGTTTTGCTTGCGCGCGTGACGCACGATCGCCAGGCGCGCGAGTGTTACCCGGCTGCCGTGTGGACCGAGTTGCGGACGCATGCCGAGGCCGCTGACGATGCTAAGGCCGCTGACGCTGCTAAGGCCGCTGACGCTGCTAAGGCCGCTGACGCCGACAAGGCGAAGTGCGTGGGTGAGGGCGATATCGTAAGGGACTTCGATCCCGCAGCAGGCGAAGGTCTCAAGCGCGAGCGCGTGACCTGTGAAGCCCCTCAGCATCTGAGTGCCGAGGCCGTGCCGTATTTGGTCCTGCGCCGTCGTGACGGCGAGGGCGAGGACGCGCCGCTCGTGCCGCGCCTGACGTCCGCCTCGCAGATCGAGGCCTATTCCACCTGCCCGCTGTGCTGG
>CABSYS010000274.1:0-2544 GCA_902482045.1 uncultured Collinsella sp. | reverse complement strand
GAAGGCAAACGAGAGCACCAGCGCCGAGAGCGGACAGGCGGCAAGCGTCGCGCCGCCAAACGCCATATCAATCGCGGTTCCCACCGTCTATCCCCTCCTCTTTTCGCTCGGTTCGCTGCTCACGCCATCGTCCGGCTCGTCCTTGCGCGAGACGGCCGGCGACCGTCTCACGCAGAGCACACCATTTATCCGCCAGGCAAACAATCCACGCCTCGCGACACGTCGGCGGCACGGGCACCAGCGGAAACATATGCCGCACGATGATATTCCGCTCGCGCAACGTCAGCTCAAAATCTTCCTCGGCACGCGCCAGGGCAAAAAACGGATGCCGAAATCCGTGCAGGCGATGGCTCGGATCGGGATCGTGCCAGTCATAGAGAAAGTAATCGTGTAACAAGGCTCCGCGCAGCAGCGAGGCACGGTCGATCGAAATGCCAGCACGGCCCAAGTGCTCGGCAAAGGACAAACTTGCCCGTGCCACCGAGGTCACATGTGCATAGACCGTCACATCACCATGCTGGATAAACCCGTGCGTCAGGTCCAAGCGGCCCGCCTGGGCGAGCTGACGGGCGGCATAGTCAACCTCGCGCGCGATTTTCTCGGCACGAACGGTATCGGACATGCTGCCTCCTTCCAGCGGCCCGCGGCGACAAGCCACGGCCTGCGCACAATCGATAAAAACATCATGGAACACATCAGTATGGCATCGGACAAAACGTTTTGCCCCACCAGTTGGCGAATTACCGCGCCGCCGTCACATATCAAACGCCAAAATGTGCGAGACTGTCTTGTGCAATTGTGCCGGCCGAGGGAGTGCCGGCGCACGATTCGCATGGAGTAACCCACAACGATGCTGCTTACGCAAACGACAACGCCCGAGGACGTCAAGGCTCTCGACCGCGCCGAGCTTCCGCTGCTCTGCGGCGAGATTCGCCACGCCATCCTCGAAAGCTCCGCCGCCGTCGGCGGGCACGTTGCCCCCAACTTGGGCGTCGTTGAGCTCACGGTCGCGCTCCATCGCGTGTTTAACTCCCCCACCGACAAAATTGTCTTTGACGTGTCGCACCAGACCTACGCCCACAAGGCGCTGACCGGGCGCGCGTACACCTATATCAATCCGGAACGTTATGGTGAGGCTTCTGGCTTTGCCAATCCCAACGAGTCCGAGCACGACCTGTTCGCCATGGGCCATACCTCCACGTCGGTGAGCCTGGGCTGCGGCCTTGCCCACGCGCGTGACCTGGCGGGCGACACGTATAACGTCATCACCATCATTGGCGACGGCTCGCTTTCGGGCGGCCTGGCGTTTGAGGGCTTTAACAATGCCGCCGAACTCGATAGCAACCTGATCATCATCGTCAACGATAACGACCAGTCCATTGCCGAGAACCATGGCGGCCTGTATCGCAATCTGGCCGAGCTGCGCGCCAGCAACGGTGCCTGTGAGCGCAACGTCTTCCGCGCGATGGGGCTCGACTACCGCTATCTGGACGCCGGTAACGATGTGTTGGCCCTCGTCGACGCGTTGCAGGAACTGCGCAATATCGATCACCCCATCGTGCTGCACGTCTCCACCGCCAAGGGCAAGGGCTTTGAGCCAGCCCAGAGCGACCCGGAACGCTGGCACCACGTGGGTCCGTTTGACATGGCGACTGGGCGCAAGCTCTGCCCGGGCCATCCGAGCGAGCCCGCACCGCGCACCTATGCCGATATTACGGGCGAGGCGCTCAGCACCGCCATCGAGCGCGATTCGCAGGTCGTGGGCACCACGGCCGCCACGCCCTACATCATGGGCTTTACACCCGAGCTTCGCGCTGCGGCAGGTAAGCAGTTTGTCGACGTGGGCATTGCCGAGGAGCACGCCGTAACTTTTGCCACCGCGCTTGCGCGCTCGGGCGCCAAGCCAGTCTTTGGTGTGTACGGTACGTTTTTGCAGCGCGCCTACGACGAGCTGTGGCACGACCTGTGCCTCAACGATGCCCCCGCAACCATCTTGGTGTTTGGCGCGTCGATCTTTGGCACCACATCCGAGACGCACCTCTCGTTCTTTGATATTTCCATGCTAGGCGCTCTTCCCAACATGCGCTACTTGGCGCCGGCCTGCATGGAGGAATACCTGTCCATGCTGAGCTGGTCGCTCGACCACCGCGAGCATCCCGTGGCGATCCGCGTACCGGGCATTGGCCTGGTTAGCCGCCCCGATTTGGCGCCCGCCGAGGACACCGACTACAGCGCCGTTCGCTACAACGTGGTGCGCCAGGGCCGTGACGTTGCCGTGCTCGCGCTCGGCGATTTCTTTGAGCTAGGCGAGCGTGTGGCAAACCGCTTGGCCGCCGAGTACGGTATCGAAGCCACGCTCGTCAACCCGCGCTTCGCAACCGAGCTCGACCGCGAGTTCCTCGACAGCCTTGCCGCCGAGCATCGCGTTGTCGTCACCCTCGAGGACGGCATCTTGGACGGCGGCTGGGGCGAGCGCGTCGCGTGCTACTTGGCCTGCACGCCAGCTGTCTCTTATACACATCTCCGAGCCCACGAGACATGCGC
>CABSYS010000273.1:0-2553 GCA_902482045.1 uncultured Collinsella sp. | reverse complement strand
GAGATCTGCGCATGTCTCGTGGGCTCGGAGATGTGTATAAGAGACAGATCCGGTACCGCCAACAAGCAGCGCAAATGCACCTTGGGGAACAGACCAGTCGAGCCCCTCGAGCACCGCAGCATCAGCCCCGGGGTAGGCAAAGCTCAGGCTCCGCACCTCAATCGCCGGCATATCCGGGCCGCACGCCGCGCCCGACACCGGGCCCCTATCCAACCGAGCCATCAGCCAAACCTCTTCTCATCGATCGCATGCAACACGCAGGGCAGCACCATCCAGGCAGCGTACACAACATAGCCCAGCCACGGTGCGGGCACCGAAAGCTGCGGGTAAAACGAATACTGCGTTGTCGCGGTCCATGCCACCGCCACCGCGGCGGCACCAAACACCGCGAGCCCGACCAGCGCGGTAGCGTCGCCGCGCCCCAGCCGATACCGCGCGTACGTCGTACGGCGCGACACAGCGCCCCACCCGCGCGAGCGCATGGCATCCGCGCGCTCAAGCGAATCTTCCATGCCCCAGCCCATCAGTACGCTCGATGCCCGCAGGCGCGATCGCACGGGATCGGTGGGCGCACGCCCCGGCACATCGATCGCGTCCTGCACCGCCAGCACCGTGCGGCCGCGGCGCAAAAACTGCGGGATAAGCCGCATACACATCGAGATCATGAGTGCGAGCACCGGCGCGGCGTTGCCCAACAGTGCGAGCACCTTGTCGTATTCGAGCATCGACGCCGCCGCCTCAAACCACAGCACGCTCGCCACAAACAGCCCGCCCATGCACAGGCCGTATACCATGCTCTCCAAATACACCGCGCGCATGCCAATACGAAACAGCTCCGTCGAGCCCGAGGCGCTAAACAGCGGATTGAGCACCGCGATGATCAAAATCACTGGCAGCTGCCAGCGAAGCGCCCCCAACGTGCGCGCAGCACCGCGCGTCGCAAGCCCGTACGCCAACCCGCCCGCAAGCGACAGCGCGATCAGCACCGGTTGCATCGAGAACATGGTGAGCCCCAACGTCAGCACCATGTAGAGCGCCGGCACCGCCGGATGCGACATAGAAAATGCCGCGACGGGCTCGTGGCCCGATTCCTCTCGCATGATATCCACGGGCACCCCCATCCCTCGCTCAAATGCCAACGCCGCAACGCCGACGCCATACACAACCAGCGCAAACACCACGCCGGCGGCACCGACATCGGCCGTCGCGCATCAATCGTTACGCGCTCATCATATGCCTGCGGTATCATATTGCGCCGTGTATCGTTTCCAAACACACGTCTCTATAACGTAACAGGAGATCACATGGACGCAACCGCAATTATCCTCGCCGCCGGCGAGGGCACCCGCATGAAGTCGAACCACTGCAAGGTTTCGCACAAGATCCTGGGCAAGCCCATGGTTCAGTGGATCGTCGACGCCACCATCAAGGCCGGCTGCAGCCGCGTCGTGGTCGTCATCGGCAGCCACGCCGACGAGATGCGCGCCCTCATCGATGGCGCCTATGCCAACAGCGCTACCAAGGTCGAGTGCGTCGAGCAGACCGAGCGTCTGGGCACCGGTCACGCCGTAAAGGTCGCGCTCGAGGCCTGCGGCATCACGCAAGGCCCCGTCGTCGTGCTCAACGGCGACCTGCCGCTCATCACCGCCGACACCGTCGCCAAGTTCGCGCAGACCGTCGCCACCGGCGAGCTCGCCTGCACCGTCATGACCATGACCCCGCCCGATCCTTTTGGCTACGGCCGCATCAAGCTAGGCGCCGATGGCCAGATCGAGCGCATCATCGAGCAGAAGGACTGCACGCCCGAGCAGGCCGCCACGCTGCTGGAGTGCAACGCCGGCTGCTACGCCTTCGACGGCGCGCAGCTTGCCGCCCACATTAACGAGATCGGCAACGACAACGCGCAATCCGAGTACTACCTGCCCGACATGCTCGAAATCCTCAAGGGTCACGGCCAGGCAGTCTCCATCTTCCACTGCGACGACTACCGCGACGGCCTGGGCGTCAACAGCCGCATCCAGCTCGCGCAGCTCACCGCCATCGCGCGCGACCGCATCAACGAGCACTGGATGGCCGAGGGCGTCACCTTCATCGACCCCACGCAGGCCTGGATCGGCCCCGATGCCGTCATCGGCCGCGACACCATCGTGTGGCCGCAGACGCATCTGATCGGTCACGTCACTGTGGGCGAAGAGTGCCAGCTCGGCCCCAACAGCCGCCTCACCGACACCACCGTCGGCAGCGGCTGCATCATCGATGAGACCATCGCCATCGAGGCCGTCATCGAGAACGGCGTCGACTGCGGCCCGCGCGCCTACCTGCGCCCGGGCACCCACATGCTCGACGGATCCAAGGCCGGTACGCACGTGGAGATTAAGAAGTCCACGATCGGCGAGGGCTCCAAGGTGCCCCACCTGTCCTACATCGGCGATACCACCATGGGCTCCGGCGTCAACGTGGGCGCGGGTTCCATCACCTGCAACTACGACGGCGTTCACAAGCACAAGACCGTCATCGGCAAGGATGCCTTCATCGGTTCCGATACCATGATGG
>CABSYS010000272.1:0-2561 GCA_902482045.1 uncultured Collinsella sp. | reverse complement strand
TGCGTGCTCGCAACCCATGTTTGACTCCTTTGTATATGTTGGGGCCGGAGCCCCGCGGTGTGACACGAGCGTCATTGTACCCTCGTTTGCGAGCGGGAGTCATTCATGATGCGTGGCAGGCGATCGGCGGTATTCGAAAGTACGGACCGAGCGTGCGGTCTGCGGCGTCAGACAGCGCAAAAGGTCTGCGAATCTTGTATCACGAACATCTGTGCGCGTCGAGTGCGCTAAACTCATCGTCAGTGTGATTTGAAGTTGTAGGAGGCAAGGAGCTTCCATGTCTGATTCTTCTATCGTTATTCGCGGCGCGCGCGAGCATAACCTGCGCGATATCGATGTTTCCATTCCGCGTGACCAGCTCGTGGTCATAACCGGTCTTTCCGGATCGGGCAAGAGCTCACTGGCGTTCGATACCATCTATGCCGAGGGCCAGCGTCGTTATGTCGAGAGCCTTTCGAGCTATGCGCGTCAGTTTTTGGGCCAGATGGACAAGCCCGATCTGGACTCGATTGACGGCCTGTCGCCGGCCGTGTCGATCGACCAGAAGACGACGTCCAAAAACCCACGCTCGACGGTGGGCACCGTAACCGAGATTTACGACTATCTGCGTCTGCTGTTTGCTCGCGTGGGAACGCCGCACTGTCCTGAGTGCGGTCGTGTCATTGAGCGTCAGACGACCGATCAGGTCGCCGATAAGGTGCTGGCGGCGGGGGAGGGCCGTCGCGCGTTTGTGTTGGCGCCGGTGGTTCGTGGACGCAAGGGCGAATATGCCAAGCTGTTTGAGGACCTGCGTGCGGAGGGCTTTAGCCGTGTGCGCGTCGACGGCGAGGTGCGCTCGCTTGACGACCCTATCGACCTGGACAAGAAGTTCAAACACGACATTGAGGTCGTGGTCGACCGTATCGTGATTCGAGAGAACTCCCTGGGTCGCATTGCCGAGTCCGTTGAGCAGGCGACGGCACTGGCGCACGGTAACGTGAACGTGTACATGCTGCCCGACCGCGACGCTCCCGAGGGAACCGAGGGCGAGCTGCTGGAGTATTCGCTGGCACTGGCGTGCCCGGAACATGGGCATTCCATCGACGACCTGCAGCCGCGCGATTTCTCGTTCAACGCGCCCTATGGTGCATGTCCCGAGTGCGATGGCTTGGGCTTTAAAAAGACGGTCGATGCCGAGGCGCTGATTGAAGACCCCTCAAAGTCGATTGCCGATGGAGTCTTTGGCAGCCTGTTCGGCAATTCCAACTATTATCCGCAGATTTTTGCTGCGGTCTGCAAACACTTTAAGGTGAGTGCCGATACGCCATGGGAGGACCTGCCCCCGCGGGTGCGTCGTGCGTTTTTGGATGGCATGGGCGACACGAAGATTTCGGTCGACTATCAAAAGCTCGATGGGCGTCGCAGCCAGTGGGACACTAAGTTCTCGGGCGTGCGCAACATCCTGTACGAGCGCTACAGCGAGACGACGAACGAGAACACCAGGGCTCGCTTGGAGAAATACATTCGCGAAGAGCCATGCTCGAGCTGTCACGGTGCTCGCCTGCGTCCCGAGATGCTTGCCGTCACCGTGGGCGGCAAGTCCATTTACGATGTCTGCTGCCTGTCGTGTCGCGAGTCGCTCGAGTTTTTTGAGGGCCTGGAGCTTACCGAGCGTCAGCAGTTTATCGGCGGGCGCATCGTCAAGGAAATCCTGGAGCGCCTGCGTTTTCTGGTCGATGTCGGACTCGACTATCTGACGCTTGATCGCGCCTCGGCGACGCTTTCCGGCGGCGAGGCCCAGCGTATTCGCCTGGCAACGCAGATCGGCGCCGGTCTCATGGGCGTGCTCTATATTCTGGACGAGCCCTCGATCGGTCTTCATCAGCGTGACAACGAGCGCCTGATCAAGACGCTCGAGCGCCTGCGCGATATCGGCAATACCGTAATCGTTGTCGAACACGACGAGGATACAATCCGTGCCGCCGACTACGTGATCGACATGGGGCCCGGCGCCGGTGTCAACGGCGGACACGTAGTCGCGGCGGGAACGCCTGCTGATATCATGGCGTGTCCTGAGTCGATGACGGGCGCTTATCTGACCGGCAAACGAATGATCCGGGTGCCTGATGAACGGCGCAAGCCCGGTCGCGGCTGCCTTAAAATTACGGGCGCTCGAGCCAACAACCTCAAAAACGTTACCGCCAAGATCGAGTTTGGTACGCTTACGGTTGTTACCGGCGTGTCGGGATCGGGCAAGAGCTCCCTGGTTACCGACACCATTGCGCCTGCCCTTACGAATGCTATTCACCGTTCGACGCGCCCTGTGGGTCCGTATAAAAAAATCGAGGGCATCGAGTGTATCGATAAGGTTATTGATATCGACCAGTCGCCGATTGGCCGCACGCCGCGTTCCAACCCTGCTACCTATATCGGCCTGTGGGATGATCTTCGCGCGCTGTTTGCGAGTACGCCGGAGTCGAAGGCGCGCGGCTACTCGCCGGGTCGTTTCTCCTTTAATGTGAGTGGCGGGCGCTGCGAGGCGTGCAAGGGCGACGGGCAGATCAAGATCGAGATGCACTTCC
>CABSYS010000271.1:0-2568 GCA_902482045.1 uncultured Collinsella sp. | reverse complement strand
CGACGGCCGGCTCAAACCCGTCGACGCGCGCCAGGCGCAGGCCCACCATGGGATCACGGTTGGGCGACTGGGCTGCCGTAGAAGCGAGGTCGTTCGTCATAGGGCGATCGCCGTCACATTGGTGTTGAAGTTGTTGAGCGCGACGTCGTCGTTGCCGTAGTGCCCAACCCATTGACACAGGTTGGTATAGCAGCCCCACAGATTGGCGTACTGCCGATACCACTTAGATTTGGTCGAGAACCTTTGTCGACCGAACTCGGCACGGATAACAAACATGTCATTCGCCAGGATGTCGCACGGTCCGGTATCGCCCGTAGCGTTATAGGTCGAAACCACGCTGTTGGCGCGGGCGACATAGCCATCGAGCATGTTGTATTTGGTCACGAGCCAGCTGTGAATACTCTCCTCCTCGGCAGCCGAGAGGCCACCAGAGCCCGCGTCCCCGCCGGTACCGCCGTCCGTCGAGCCACCGCTCGTAGATCCGCTTGAGCCGGAACCCGCATTGGAATCGCCACTCGCACCAGAAGAGCCCGAGCCCGAGCTAGATGCATCCGAGCCGCCGGCGCCTCCCGGCTGCTGTGCATCCTGCTCTTTCTGCTGCTCGGCCTTATTTATGACGGATGCCACACTGTTGTTGGAAAGCTTCGTAATGACCTTGGTGTTGGTGAGCACGATGGTCTTGCCGTTTGCCAGCGTGACCTCGTTGTCCGGCGCTTCGCCCTCGTCCGCGGGGTCGACACCAAACACAACGTGCGAGACCACGCTCGCCCACGTATATCCGGTTGTCGTTCCCAGATCGCTCTTGGCCTTGCGCCCTATATGCAATTCACGCGCAGCATGCGCCTGTACCATGGACGGCACCGTCATGCCGTAAGCAGAAACACCCGCCACGACCAGCACCAGCGAGCAGGAAAGCAGCACGCATGCCCGTGGCGCCAGGCCCAGCCGGCGTCGCATGCGCACCGCGGCGCCATGCTTTGTCTGAGTGCCCCCGGGCCGCATGCGTTCTCCTCCAACAAAAACACGCCGCTTAAAAGCGGCGCATTCTTTCATATTCACATTTGAGTGTATCAGCGAACCCAAAAGGTTGCGCAACGAATGGGCAAATACGAGGTGCAGACGGACCCATCCACGCGATAAGCGGATGAAAAGCAGGTTTGTTGAACAACAAATGCATGAACGTGTGCCCAATTATGAGTGCCCCGTGCGGCAGGCCGACGGGACATGCCGCGGAGCTGACGCCGCCTAGATCGCGCGGCGGGCCTCAATCGCACGCCCAAGCGTAAGCTCGTCGGCATACTCCAAGTCGCCGCCCACGGGAAGGCCGCTCGCAAGACGCGATACCTCAACGCCCAATGGCTTGATGGTGCGAGCAAGGTAGCTCGCCGTGGTCTCGCCCTCAATGTTGGGGTTGGTGGCGATAATGACCTCGTGGATGTCCTCGTGGCCCAGGCGCGCCAGCAGCTCGCGGATATGCAGCTGCTCGGGACCGATCTTGTCCATGGGGCTGATCACGCCGCCCAGCACATGGTAGAGGCCATGGTAGCTGCCCGTGCGCTCGATTGCCTGAACGTCGCGCGGCTCGCCCACCACGCAAATACGAGTGGTATCGCGCATCGGGTCCTGGCAGATGGAGCACTCGTCGGCCGTGGCGTAGTTAAAGCAACGGCTGCAAAAGTGGACCTCCTGCTTGACCTCCAGGATGGCCTCGGCCAGGCGGCGGGCCTCCTCGGCATCGGCCTCGAGCAGGTAATAGGCGATGCGCTGGGCCGACTTGGGACCAATGCCCGGCAGACGACCCAGCTCATCGAGCAGTTTTTGCAGACTGTGATTCGCACTCATATATATGTGTGTCTTAGAACGGCATGGCCGGGATGTTGAGGCCGCCGGTGATGGCGCCCATCTGCTTGTTGGCGAGCTCGTTGACGCCGCGGACGGCCTCGTTGACAGCAGCCATGATCATGTCCTGCAGCATATCGACGTCCTCGGGATCGAGGGCATCGGGATCGATGGTGAGGTTGACGAGCTCCATCTCGCCGTTAACGGTCACCTTGACCATGCCGCCGCCGGCAGAGGCGTCGACGGTCTGGGACTTGAGGTTCTCCTGCGCGGCGGCAAGCTGCTCCTGCATCTTGCGGGCCTGCTTCATCATCTGCTGCATGTTCATACCGGCCATGATGGCTCCTTTACGTGCGGCCGCGCGACAAGCTGCAAGGGCAGCCGGAGCACGGCGGGACTTTCAAACTCAAAAATCGTACCACGGCGCGCGGCGAGAGAGCGGGGCGGACGTGTTACCTCAGTCGATATACATGTCCTCCAATACAAACCGCACTCAAAGATTATGCAAGGTCGAATTATGCAAGGTTGCATAATATCGCACACTCAATCTAGTAGAGCCGGAATCCGGCATTTTCTGCATCCAGCTAGATAACAAAATGCCGAACCGCTGCTCGAGGCGGCGCTCATGATGGCAGGGTATAATTTGATTGTCACAGACAGCAATTTGGAGGTGCCCCCATGAATGCCCCCGACGCGCTCCAAAACATCCGCTCAAAACACCCCGTTGCA
>CABSYS010000270.1:0-2580 GCA_902482045.1 uncultured Collinsella sp. | reverse complement strand
ACGAGATCTGCGCATGTCTCGTGGGCTCGGAGATGTGTATAAGAGACAGCTTGTGCCGTTTGCAAGCTATGTCCTGAGCGGTGAAAAGCTTACCCGGTATAACCTGGGTGCGGCGTTGTTGTGCCTGGCGGGTATTGGCCTGGTAGCGCTCGATAGCGTCGAGTTCAATGCCGGCGATGTTATTACCTTGGGCGGCGCGATCTTCTTCGCCATCCAGATGGCGGTGACTGCCAAGTACGGTCGCAAGATGGACATCAACGTCATCACGTTTTGGATGTTTGTGGGCAACGGCGTGCTGAGCCTGGCAACGTCGCTGCTATTCGAGACCCAAGCGCCTCTGTCCGTGTGGACGCCGAGCTTTATCAGTGCGATGGCGTTTCTCTCGGTGGGCTGCACATGCGCGGCTCTGCTCATCCAAAACGTCGGCCTGGCGCATGTCCCGGCCTCGACGGGCTCGCTGCTCCTTTCGATGGAGTCGCCTTCGGGTGTGCTGTTCTCGGTGCTGCTGATGGGGGAGGCGCTCACCTCGCGCCTGCTCGCCGGCTTCGTGCTCATCTTCCTGTCGATTATCTTGAGCGAGACTCACTTCGATTTTTTGCGTCGAAAGCCGCGCCCACAATTGTAAACAACTTGTTGCGCCGCCCTCCCGGGGCGGCATTTTTTATGCCTCGCCCTTAAAGTAGTGCCTTGCACTTTATGCTATCAAAGTGCTTGCTGCAAAAACGATACTGGAGGGCATCTATGGCACCAGCTTTGTCCGATCTTCAACCGCAATCAGCGCCCAAGGCCACCGCAGCGGCGCAGACCGCTATCGGTGACGGTCTTGTTGCAGAAGCTCAGGCTTTTGCAGACGAGCTCGCTGCGTGGCGACACGATCTACACCAGATGCCCGAGCTGGGCAATAGCCTCCCACAGACCTCTGCGTATATCCAAGCACGCCTGACCGAGATGGACATCCCATTTGCCACGCTCGTCGATGGTTCCTGCGTTGTGGGCCTTGTCGGCGCCGGTGCCGCCGCGGCCCGGGGCAATGGCGTTTGCACGGACGAACAGGCCGGTACGGTCGTTATGCTGCGTGGCGACATGGATGCCCTGCCCGTTACCGAGGAATCCGGCGAGCCCTTTGCATCCACTAACGGCTGCATGCACGCATGCGGACACGATATGCACGCGACGGCGCTGCTTGGTGCGGCTCGTATGCTCAAAGCACGCGAGGCAGAGCTTGTTGATGCCAACGCCACGGTTAAGTTGCTGTTCCAGCCGGGCGAGGAAACCTTTGAGGGTGCCCGCGCCGCCATCGCCGACGGTCTGCTGCAGAACCCGCGTCCTCAGGTCGCCTTTGCCATGCATGTCAATAGCCAGTCGCCGCTTGGCCTGGTGCTTTACGGCAGTCCGGCGCTCTCGGGCGTGTACGGTTTCCGCATCACGCTGCAGGGCAAGGGCGGTCATGGCTCGAGCCCCGAAATCTGCATCGACCCCATCACGGCCGGCGTCCATGTGCATCTGGCACTTCAGGAGCTCATCTCCCGCGAGGTGCCGGCGGCCAAGGAGGTCGCGCTTACCGTTGGCAAGTTCGCCGGCGGTCAGGCCGCAAATGTCATCCCCGACACTTGTGTGCTTGAGGGAACGCTGCGTGGCTTCGACGTCGAGCTCATGGAGCACCTCAAGACCCGCATCGCCGAGGTCGTCAACGGCGTGGCCGCAACGTATCGCACGCCGGCGACTATTGAGACGCTCTCGGATGTTCCCCCGCTCGTACTCGATGACGACATGACCCAGGCGTCGCTTGGCTACGTGGGCGCGGTGCTGCCCAAGGCCGCCTTCCTGCCGCTGTTCCACGCCATGGCGAGCGAGGACTTCGCGTTGATTTCGAGCGAGATTCCGAGTGCGTACTTTACCGTGGGCGCTGCCGTGACTGATACGGACGAGCATTTTGCTCAGCATCATCCCAAGGCACGTTTTAGCGATGCCGAGCTTCCCCTTGGCGCCGCGGCTTATGCCGCCGTCGCTTTGGGCTACATCGCCGACCACCGGTAGCACCCAATCTTGCTACTCGTTTGTTTAAAAAAGGAACAGTATGTCCCAGCAACGTAAGTTCTTCCCCGGCTGGCTCGTGGTGGCCTCCGGCTTTGTGATCATGGCCACGTGTTACACGATTTTCGTTAACTGCATGAGCCTGTTTCAGCCGCTCATCGTCAGCGACCTCGGGATTACGCTTACGCAGTACAACATCTCCAATGCCATCTCCACCGTGGTGAGCGTAATCGGCTCACTTGTCATTGGCCATGTTGCCGATAAAGTAAGCGGCCGCGTTTTTGGGTTCCCCTCACTGTAATCGCCACCTCTGCCGTTCTTGCCGGCATGAGCTTTGTCGGTGAGCTATGGTAGGTCTACGTGCTTTTCTGTTCGCCCCGTTCTGTCTGTGGCTGCCCTGGAAGCCGAATGGATGCTCGTACCATCATTCTGTTTCCAAGGCGGCCACGGGCCTACGAAATGATCCGTTTTCCTCCGTCCCCAAGGGGTCGCGTGATCCGAAGGGGACGGAGGAAAACGGATCACAAACAGCGGCGGCGCGTCTGG
>CABSYS010000269.1:0-2593 GCA_902482045.1 uncultured Collinsella sp. | reverse complement strand
CACGCTGGGACGTACCCTCCGCCCACAGCCTTCCCCGCCGGCGTTTCCCCAGATAAAACCTGCCAAAATAAACCTGTCCCTTTTTGGCAGGTTCTAGAGCCGGACGGTAAAGGTGATCTGGTTGTCGCGGCCGCAGACAGAAGCGCTCCCGCCATGGGCCTCGGCGATGGCACGCACCACGGAAAGGCCCACGCCCGAGCCGCCTGTCTTGGAGTTACGCGAGACATCTGCGCGGTAGAAGCGGTCGAACAGCCGGTCCAGGTCACCCTCGGGCAGCCCATCAACAGCATTCGATACAACAAGCTCGGCCGAGCCTTTGCCCGCACCGCGCGAAACGGCATGCAGGCTCAGCTCGATCACGCTGTCCTCGCTTGCGTAGCGTGTGGCGTTGTCCAGTAGCAGCTCAACAACCTGCGCCACTGCTGCAGCATCGGCATGGGCCCGCACACCGCTCGCGATCGACGTCGACAGCCGCTTACCGCGCGAAACCGCCACCGATTCAAACGGCGCCGCAGCCTTGTCCACGGCCTCCGAAAGATCGATCGATGTCATGGTAAAGCCGGCCGAACCCTCGTCCATACGCGCCAGGAACACCAGACGCTCCGTCAGCGCCGTCAGCCGCGCGACCTGCTCGTGAATGCTCTGCGTCCACTCGCTCTTGCCGCTCTCAATTTCCTGTACCTCGTTAGCGGCGTCGATCACGGCCAACGGCGTCTTGATCTCGTGGCTTGCATCGGTAACAAAGCGCTTTTGCTTGCTGTAGCTCTCGACCATCGGTCGAATCACCGCGCCCGAGGCACCCGCCACAATTGCCAGCACCGCCAGCCAGCCAATGCAACTGATTGCCGCGCTCGCGCTCAAAAACGAATGAAAGCTTGCAAGCTCACGCGAGCAGTCCACGAACACATAGGTGGTCTCATCGTCTTGAACCGTAACCGTATAGCAGTAGTTACCAGAAAAGCCCGAGGTCCAACCCTTGGAATATAGTCCTGCAGCGATGCGTGCAGCGCGCTTGGCGCCCACCGCGGCAATGCGGGCCGTGTTGACATCGGTCACCTGCCCACCGTCGATCGACACCGTAAAGTAGCGCGTGTCGAAGGGAGACTCCGCCGTCATACCTTCGAAATGCCTGATGCGAACGCCCGCCTGGCTATCGCCGGCATCCTTGCCATTAGCGGGATCGTCTTTAGGCTCGTCCCCCCAATCGATACCGTCCTTGCCCGCCAGGATATAGTCTAGGCGAGCGTCGGCCATCTTGCAGACATGCGAATAATTGACGATGTTGATGCCGGCGATGATGAGCGTGAGTACCACGGTCACGGCGCCCATGGCAACGAGGATAAACTTGCGACGCAGGCGGCGGCCCAATGCGTCAACAGAATTTGCCCGCCCCGTACTACTCGAGGCGGCGTGAAACCGCTCCGCCATGCGCCTCCACCACGCGCTCGCGCTCACGCTTATTCGCCTTCCTCGACAACCTCGAGCGAATAGCCCTGGTTGCGCGACGCGTGGATGACCACGTTGGCACCCAGCGCCGTCAGCTTTTTGCGCAGGTACGAGATGTAGACCCACACCACGTTAGCGCCTTCGGGTGCGTCCTCACCCCAAACCCCGAGCATCAGACGCTCGGTGGGCATGCGCGTGCCGGCGTTGCGCATAAAGAGCTCCATAAGCTGAAACTCACGATTCGCCAAATGTTCCTCGCCCAAAGGCCCAACGAGTGTGCACGATGCCGTATCGAGGCGCACGTTGCCCACGCTGAGCGTCGTGGCGTCAATTGCCGTCGCTGCACGCGTCATGGCACGAATACGCGCAAGCAGCTCCTTAGCGGCAAACGGCTTGGTCAGATAATCGTTGGCACCGGCATCCAGACCCTCGACCTTATCGGACACCTCGCTTTTTGCCGTGAGCATGATGATGGGCAGTCGCTTACCGGCGGCGCGCGTGCGCTTGAGCACCTCAATGCCATCCATGCCGGGCATCATGATGTCCAGAATTGCGGCGTCATAGTCGTTGGCGAGCAGATATTCGAGCGCCGTCAGACCGTCGAGGGCGGTGTCGACCTCGTAGTCGCTATGTTGAAGAATCGCGGTAAGGGCGCGGGAGAGGCCGGGTTCGTCCTCGGCAAGCATCAGCTTCATAGTTGTTCCTTTGGCGCACGGCTATACAGATTTCGATACTGCCGATGATAGCGCACTGCCAGTCGCCTTAGCGCAGCCTTAGCTGCTCAACCTGCGCGTTTTTAAATACGCAGGATAGGGCTTAGCCAAACTTAAGGCACATATGCCGAGCGCTTGGACGCATGCCGGCCCTGAAAGGACGGCGACTCGTTCTTTCAGGGCGTCTTGGCTATGCAAAGTGCTCGAACGTTATTCCTCGTACGCGCCCTCGAGCCGAAGCAGCCACTCCTTGCGGTCAAGCCCGCCGGCATATCCGTTAAGCGAGCCGTCGGCGGCAACCACGCGATGGCACGGCACAATGATCGAAATAGGATTCCGCGCGACCGCGGCCCCCACGGCACGGGGAGACACAACAGGCGCTTCGTTTCCCGGTACACGATGTCGAGCCGCAACACGCTGAGCGATCTCGCCAT